>DAIDHU010000578.1 GCA_027451915.1 Thiomonas sp.
CTCCCTGCCGGGCGGCACCACCACCGCTTCCTCCCTGGCCACCGACGACGCGGCCACGGCCGGCTCGGGCGGGGTGGAGCAGGAATCGCTGCGGCGCCGGGCACGCGCCTTCATCGCCGCCATCGCGCCCAGCGCGCGCGCGGCCGCCCAGGCCCTGGGCGTGAGTCCCCTGGGCATCCTGGCGCAGGCCGCGCTGGAGACCGGCTGGGGGCGCCATGCGCCGGGCAACAATCTGTTCGGCATCAAGGCGGGGACGGACTGGCAGGGCGCGAGCCTGCGCGAGTTCAGCGCCGAGGTCACGGCGGGCGTGCGCTCGCTGGGCGAGGCGGCCTTCCGCGCCTACCGCAGCGCGGCGGCCAGCGTGCACGACTACGCCTCCCTGCTGGAGTCGCCGCGCTATGCCCCGGTGCGCGGCCATGGAAGCGATCTCGGCGCATTCGCGCAGGGCCTGCAAAAGGCGGGGTACGCGACCGATCCCGACTACGCGCACAAGCTGCTGCAGGTCGCCGACAGCCCCACCATGCACGACGCCCTGGCGGCGCTGGGCCTGGGAGCGGCCGGCTCAAGTTTTCCGCTTCCGTGACGTTGTAAGCACTGACTTGCGTCCCCTCACACCACCATGCTCGCGCGCGCGACCTCTCCCATGACCCGGCCGGACGAGCCGGGCGCCGACGGCGATGAACTCGCCCTGGTCGGCGCGCTGACGTCCATGCTGCGCGACAAGCGCCGCACGCTCATGGAGGGGGACCTCTCCGCGCAGGCCATGCTGCCTCTGTGGCAACCCCTGCTCGACCGCCTGGCGCCCTTCACCGCCCGGCGCGCCCAGGGCGGCGCCGGTCAGCCGGGCGCGCAACTTCGCGCGCAGGCCGAGGCCTTGCGCCAGGAATACGAAGGCCTGCAGCACACCCTGCAGCTGTGGAGCGAGGCGCTGCGCGCGGCTCGCGACAAATCGGCCCGCCGCGGCGCCGAGCCCGTCTATGGGCAAGCGCAGGCCGGCCGCGCGCGCGGCAGTCTGGGAAGGGGTTGAGCGATGTCGGGAGTCAGCGGTCTGGTCAGCAACGCCCTCACCGGGCTGGAGGCGGCGCTCAACGCCCTGCAGGTGACGGGCAACAACATTTCCAACGTCAACACGCCGGGCTACAGCCGCGAGCAGGTGGTGCAGACCACGCAGCCGGCCAGCACCTACGGCGGGCTGTACCTGGGCAACGGCACGGACCTGACCACGGTCACGCGAAGCTACAGCAACTACCTGCAGACCCAGGTGTGGAGCACCACGTCCAGCCTCAGCGGCGCGAGCACCCTGAATGGCGAGTTGCAGTCCCTGGTGGATCTGGTCAGTGGCGATCAATCCGGGCTGAGCACCTCGATCAACCAGTTCTTCGCCAGCGGCGTGGCCCAGGTGGCGGCCAACCCCTCCGACATCCCCTCGCGCCAGGCCTTGATCAGCCAGGCGCAGACCCTGGCCCAGACCCTGAGCAGCGCCGGCGCCCAGCTGCAGGCCGAGTCCAGCGGCGTGAACCAGCAGATCGGACAGAGCATCGTCGGCATCAATTCGCTGACCCAGCAGATCGCACAGCTCAACGTGCAGATCAACTCGATGACCTCGAGCAACAGCAACCCGAACACCCTGCTCGACCAGCGCGACCAGCTGATCACCCAGTTGTCGGGGCAGCTCGGCGTGAGCGTGCTGCAGCAGGGCAATTCGCTCAACGTGTTCACCAACAGCGGCCAGGTCCTGGTGGCGGGCAGCCAGTCCTACGCGCTGACCACCGCCAACAATCCCTACGACCCCTCGCAGACCGAGGTGGCCTATGCCAGCAATGGCGCCATCCTGTCGCAAGGCCTGCAGGGCGGCGCGCTGGGTGGGCTGCTGCAGTTCCGCAGCCAGGTGCTGCAGCCCGCGCAGGACAGTCTCGGGCGCATCGCCGATGCCCTGGCCCAGTCGATGAACCAGCAACAGGCGCAGGGGCTGGACCTGAACGGCCAGCTGGGCAGCGCCATGTTCGCCTCCGGCCCGGTGCAGGTGCTGGCCAGCAGTGCCAACACCGGCGCGGCCAGCATCAGCGGATCCATCGTGAACGCCAGCCAGCTCAGCGGGGACAACTACCAGCTCAAGTTCGACGGCACCAGCTGGAGCGCCACCGACCTGACGACCGGGCAGGCCACGAGCCTGACCCAGAGCACCTCGGGAGGCGTCACCACGCTGAGCTTCGGCGGCGTGCAGGTGGCCGTCAGCGGGGCCGCCGCGGGCAATACCTTCGAAGTGCAGCCCACGCGACTGGGCGCGGTGAATTTCCGTTCCCTGCTGAGCGACCCGAAGTCCATCGCCGCGGCCTCCCCCTACGTCAGCAGCGCCGGGCAGATGGTCTCGGGCAGCCTGCAGGACAACAACCTGGGCAACCTCGCGCTTTCCAGTGGGCAGTACGCCTCGGGAAGCGCCGGCGCGATCGTGGTCTCCGGGGTCAGCGTGCCCACCGCGCTGCAGATCACCCTCAGCAGCGGAGGCACCAGCGGCTCCAGCGTCGGATTCATCGTCACGCAACCGGGCTCGAGCACGGTGCTGGCCAGCGGCAGCGTCTCGCTGGGCGGAAGCGGCACGACCATCGACGTGGCCTACGGCTCGAACCCGCCGGGAGGCTACTGGAGCGTGAACCTGAGCGGCAACGTCGCGGTGTCGGGCGATGCCTTCAGCCTCAGCCCGGGAGGCCCCGGCAACGGCGGCAACGCCAGCGCCATGGCGGCGCTGCAGAGCGCAGACACCCTGAGCAACGGCACGCTGTCGCTGCAGGGCGCGTACACCCAGCTCGTGGGCCAGGTCGCCTCCCAGGGCAACCAGGCGCAAAGCGCGCTCAGCGCGGCCACCGCGGTGGCCCAGCAGGCGGGCAGCGCCCAGCAATCGGTGTCCGGAGTGAACCTCGACCAGGAGG
>DAIDHU010000579.1 GCA_027451915.1 Thiomonas sp.
AACTGCTCGCGCCGGCCCCGCGCCACGCCCCTGCGCCACGCCAGGCGCGCCCTGTGCGGCGCCCGCGGGCGCCCGAAGCCTCGCGGCCGGCTCCAGCCGCGCCCCCTCGGCCGGCGGACTCCGCGCCGTCCCCCTCCACCGCCGGGCACGGCCCCGCGCAAGCCGGCTCCCAGGCACACGCCTCGGCGCATCCGGCCACGCATCCGGCCACGCAACCGGTCACGCAACCGCCCACGCATCCGGTCGCCGCCCCCAGCGCCCCGGGCTCCGGGGCCGGTGCGCTCGCCGACGCCTGGCCGCCGCCCACCCGCCTCGACTACGCCCTGACCGGCTATTACCGGGGCCCGCTGCACGGCAACGGCGAACTCGAGTGGCGCCGCCAGGGCCCTCGCTACCAACTGCGCCTCAGCGGCTCGGCGCTGATCGACTTCTCCTACACCAGCACGGGCAGCATCCAAGCTGACTGGCTGGCACCCGACGACTACGTCGAGCAGGTGCTCCTGCGCAGCAAGAGCGTGCGCTTCGACCGCGCGGCGGGGCTGCTGCGCTTCTCGGCCATCGGCTCCACCCTGCCCATTCCCGCGCATCTGCTCGACAGCGCCAGCGTGTTCATGCAACTGGCGCAGGATCTGCGCAGCCAACCCGGGCGTTTCCAGCCCGGTGCGCACCTGCGCTTCCAGGTGGCGCGCCCGAGCGGCACCACGACCTGGGACTTCCTGGTCGCCGGACAAGCCCAGGTGCCCACCCGGCTCGGGCCGCTGCCGGCCTGGCATCTGGTCTACGAGCCCGCGGTACCGGAAGACCTCGGCGCCGAGGTCTGGCTGGCCCCGTCGCTCCAGGGCCTGCCGGTGCAGATCAGGCTGCGCCACGGCCGCGACGACTATCTGCTGTTCACTCTGCGCCGCGCGCTGCAACAGGCTGCGCCGCCAGGCTCCGCCGGGCGTTGAACCCTGCCGCTTCCAGCCCCTCGCGCAGGGCTGCTGTCGGCGCAAGGCCGTGCTCGTGCGTTGATACACCAGGCAGGCAGCGCGGGCCAGGGCATGCGGGACTTGATTCCCCGCCCCCGATCCCCATGTGAAACCTGACGCGGCCGCAGCCTCGCACGCCGCCGCCGCGTTCTCCCGGGAGGATCACCATGCACACCATGATCTACGACTCCGACGCCTTCAGCGTGTTCCAGCTCGACTGGGCTCGCGAAACAGGCCACCAGACAGGCCCGGCGGCCGAGGCCGCCCCGCAGCAGGGGGGCTTCGAGATCGTCGACAAGTTCGCGCGCAAGGAAATCTTCCTCGAGGGCCACGTGGCCGACGGTTTTCGCGCCCGCGTCCGCAGCCTCATGCAAAGCTCGCCGAGCACCGAGGACATCGACGAGTTCCTCGACGGCTTCTCCGCCTTGTCGCGCCTGAACCTGCACGCGCACTGAGCCCCGCCGCGCCTGCCCGCCGCGCCGCGCGCCTCGGAGCCGGCCGCGCAAGCAAAGCTTGTCTTGCGTCAAGGTCGAGCGATGGCGAAGCCATACGATGATTCGCATGAATGCTCTCGTCGTCCCTACCCTTGAGTCGCCGCGCCCCCTGGCACCCAGCCGCGGCGATGCCCATGCCGAGCCGATGGTGCGTGTGCTCAAGGCCATGGCGCACCGCGAGCGCCTGGCCATCCTGTGCCTGTTGCTGGACGGGGAAATGTGCGTGCGCGACCTGGAACACGGTGTCGGCATGCGCCAGGCCGCGCTCTCGCAGCAGCTCTCGCGCCTGCGAGCCGAGAACATCGTTGAGGCCGTGCGCCACGGGCGCTTCATGCTCTACCGCCTGAAAAACCCCCAGGTGCAGGCGGTGGTACGCGCGGTTTGCCGCGAAATCGAGCCGAGCTGAAGCCGCGCGCCAGGCGTGCCCAGCGCGCCGCCGGCTTCACCAGGTGCCGTGCAGGCCCCAGTAGATGATGAACACCGCCACCAGGGTCGACAGGGCCCAGGCCCAGGGCGGCATCATGTCCCACAGGCGTTCGGCCATGCCGTGGGGCGCCACCACCAGCTCGCCGCGTACATTGCGCTCGAAGCGCGTGAAAAAGTCCTCGATCAGTCCGCGCACCGCCTGATCCGCCAGCGCGCCTCCCATCTGCCCGATCGCGCCGCCCACCTGGGCACTGGCCTGGTATTGCAGCGAGGTGCCGTCCCCCGAGGGCTGCAAGGCCACCAGCGCGCGACCGGCTCCGAAGCCGGCGCTGCCGCCATTGCCCTCGAAGCGCAGCACATAGCTGTGCGGGGGGTTGGCGTCCTCCAGCACCAGGGTGCTGGCAAAACTCGAGCGATGCCCCGCGATCTCGAGTTGCTGCACGAGCTCGAAGCGCCCCGGAGCGCTTTGCTCCAGGCTCTGGCAACCCGGAATGCTCGCGCGCAACATGGCGGGCGAATTCAGGGCTTCCCAGACCTGGGCGGGGCTGAGGGGGATGTGGCGCTTGCCTTGAACGTCCATGGTCGGTCTCGCAGATCAGACGCGCTGCCCGGAATGAGCAACGCTATATCCATACCTACTTATATTTACCTGTTGACACGAAGGTTTCAAGCTGCAACGCAGCATTTCCCGGGTAAATACCCCCTAGGGCTTTCCTGGGCCCAGGTTCGCGCGATGCCCCCGACATCGTCCCCAAGACTCGCCCGCGCGACCCGGGCCGCGCTACATTAGGCGCCCATGAACATCGTGATCCTCGACGACTACCAGGACGCCGTGCGCAAGCTGCCCTGTTTCGAGCGGCTCGCCGACCACGAGGTCAAGGTCTTCAACAACAACGTCAAGGGCGCCGGCCAGCTCGCCGTGCGCCTGCGCGACGCACAGGCCCTGGTGCTCAACCGAGAGCGCACGGCCCTGAGCGCCGCGGTGCTGGCGCGCTGTCCCAAGCTGCGGGTGGTGGCGCAGACGGGCCGCGTGGGCGCGCACATCGACCTGGAGGCCTGCACGCGTGCCGGAGTGGCCGTGCTTCAAGGCAGCACCGACCCCGCGCCCACCGCCGAGTTCACCTGGGCGCTGATCATGGCGGCCATGCGGCGCATCCCCCAATACGTGGCCAGCCTCAAGCAGGGGGCCTGGCAGCAATCGGGCCTGAAGGCCCAGTCCATGCCTGTCAATTTCGGCCTCGGCCAGCGCCTGGCGGGCAAGACCCTGGGCATCTGGGGCTACGGGCGCATCGGGCGCATGGTGGCCGGCTACGGCCGCGCCTTCGGCATGCGCGTGCTGGTCTGGGGCAGCGAGGCCTCGCGCGAGGCGGCGCTGGAAGCCGGAATGCAAGCCGCGTCCGACCGCGCCGAGCTCTTCGCCCAAAGCGACGTGCTCACCCTGCACCTTCGGCTCAACGAGAACACCCGCGGCCTGGTCACCCTGGCCGACCTTTCGCACATGAAGGCCGACTCGGTGCTGGTCAACACCGCGCGCGCCGAGCTCATCGCACCCGACGCCCTGGTGGCCGCGCTCAATCGCGGCCGCCCCGGCATGGCTGCGGTCGACGTGTTCGAGTCCGAACCCATCATGCGGGGCAACCCCCTGCTGCGCCTGGAAAACGCCATCTGCACGCCCCACGTCGGCTATGTCGACGAGATGCACTACGAGCACCTGTTCGGCCAGGCCTTCGATGCCCTCGCCGGCTTCGCCGCCGGACAGCGCGACGCGGTGCTCAACCCCGAGGCCCTGCGCCATCCCCACTGGGCCGGCTGAGCCCGCCCGGGGCCGGGCGCTACTTGCCTATGCACAAGCGCGAGAAAATGTCCCCCAGCAGTTCGTCGGCGCTGACCTCGCCCGTGATGCTCATCAGCTCGACGTGGCCCAGGCGCAGTTCCTCGGCCAGCAGCTCCAGCGCCGGCGCGGCCTGAGCCAGCCAGGCCGCCGCCTGCTCCAGGTGGCGCTCGCAGGCCTGCAGCGCGTGCACATGGCGGGTTCGCGCCAGGAACACCCCCTCGGGCATCGCCTCCCAGCCGCAGCGCAACAGAAGCTGGCGCCGCAACTCCTGCAGGCCCCGGCCCTCACGCGCGGACAGCCTGGGCCCGGACAGCGCGGCCTCGGGCAGCCCGAGCTCGCGCACCAGGCCGCGCATCGCCTCCTCGGCATCGCGAGGCTCCAGCGCATCACTCTTGTTCCACACATGCAGCAAGCGCGCCTCGGGCACGCCACGCTCGCGCAGGCGCTGCGCGATGCGCGCCTCCTCGGCGCGGTACGGCCCCAGCTCCAGGCGAGCCAGGTCATGCACGAACAGCACGGCATCGGCCTGGGCGATGGCCTCCCAGCTGCGCTGAACCCCGATGCTCTCCACGCGGTCCTGGGTGTCGCGCAGGCCCGCGGTGTCGATCACGTGCAAGGGCACGCCCTCGATCTGGATGGACTCGCGCAGGCGGTCGCGCGTGGTGCCCGCCACTTCGGTGACGATGGCCAGCTCCGCCCCCGCGAGCGCGTTGAGCAGGGAACTCTTGCCCACGTTCGGCTGCCCGGCCAGCACCACATGCAGGCCCTCGCGCAGCAAGGCCCCCTGACGGGTGCGCGCGAGCAAGGCCCGCAGCGCCTCCATCAGCTCCTGCACGCGCCGCGCCACCGCGTGGGCGCGCACGAATTCGATATCTTCTTCCGGAAAGTCCAGCGTGGCCTCGACCAGCGCGCGCAAGGCGCGCACATCCTGCGCCAACGCCTGGACCTCGCGCGACATCTCGCCGGCCAGCGCGCGTTGCGCACCCAGCACCGCGGCCCCGGTGGTGGCGTCGATCAGGTCGGCCACCGCCTCGGCCTGGGCCAGGTCGAGCTTGCCGTTGTGGAAGGCCCGCTCGGTGAACTCACCCGGGCCCGCCACGCGCAGGCCGATGTCGCGCCCCAGCTCGAGCACGCGCCCTAGCAGCAGTTGCAGCACGGCCGGGCCGCCGTGCACCTGCAGCTCCAGCACGTCCTCTCCCGTGTAGGAATGCGGGGCCGGGAACCACAACGCCAGCCCGGCGTCGATGACCTCGCCCTCGGCGTTGCGGAACTCCAGCAGGGTGGCGTGGCGCGGCTGCAGCGCGCGCCCGCACAGCGCGCGCACCAGGCCGCCGAGCTCACGACCCGAGGCCCGCACGATGCCCACCGCGCCGCGCCCACCGGCGGTGGCCACCGCGGCGATGGGCTCCGCGTGACGCGCGAGCAGGCTCATCGCCCGGCTCCGCCGCCCCGGCGCCGCACGATCACTTGGCCGACGAGAACTCCGGCACGCCCATCTTGCGATTGATGAACCACTGCTGGGCAATCGAGAAGATGTTGTTGGTCAGCCAGTACAACACCAGACCCGCGGGGAAGAAGAAGAACATCACCGAGAAGGCCAGGGGCATGATGAGCATCATGCGCGCCTGCATGGGATCCGGCGGCGTGGGATTGAGCTTGACCTGCAGGAAGGAGGTGGCTGTCATCACCACCGGCAGCACGTAGAAGGGATCCTTCGCCGACAGGTCGTGGATCCAGCCCAGCCAGGGCGCGCCGCGCAGCTCCACGCTGGACAGCAGCACCCAGTACAGGGCGATGAACACCGGGATCTGGATCACCACCGGCAGGCAGCCCCCCAGCGGGTTGATCTTCTCCTTGCGGTACATCTCGACCATGGCGGCGTTCAGGGCCTGCGGATCGTCCTTGTGACGCTCACGCAGCGCGGTCATGCGCGGACCCACGGCCTTCATGCGGGCCATCGATCGGTAGCTGGCCGCGGTCAGCGGGAAAAACGCCAGCTTGAGCAGGATGGTCAGCCCGATGATGGACCAGCCCCAGTTGCCCAGCAGGCTGTGCACCTGCTCGAGCACCCAGAACAGCGGCTTGGCGATGATGGTCACCCAGCCGTAGTCGCGCACCAGCTCGAAGCCGGGCGCGAGTCCCTCGACCTGGCTTTGCAGCTCGGGGCCCACGAACAGCTTCTGCTGCGCCTGCTCCTGCGCCCCGGGAGCGATTTTCGGCAGGTGCAGCATCACACCGGTGGCGTACAAGCCACCCGGCAGCTTGCGCAGGTAGAACTCGCGCGCGCCCTGGAAGGGCTGCGGCAGCCAGGCGGTGGCGAAGTACTGCTGCACCACCGCGGCCCAGCCGTCGCTGGCCTGCACCGTCTTGGCCTGGTCGTGGAAATCCTTGAACTCGAACTTCTGGAACTTGGAGCCGCTGTCATACACCGCGGCCCCGTAGAAGGTGTGATAGAAGTGCGTGCCCTTGGAGGGGTTGTCGTCGTCGCGCACGAGTTGCAGGTACAGCTGCGGCTGCACCGCGACCTCGCCCTTGTTCACGATGGTGTCACGCACATCGATGGCGTAGCTGCCACGATGAAAAGTGAAACTGCGCGTGAGCTGCAACCCGCCCACCACCGGCGAGGCGAAGCTCACCGTCAGGGTGTTGGCGGAACCCATGTCCAACGGCCCCGGCACCAGGGTCATCGGGGTTTCGTGGTTGGGGAAGGGCCCGCCCACCAGCCCGCTTTGCGCCACGTAGGTGTGCGAAGGCGTGTCGTCGAACAGCACCATGCGCTTGGACGAATCCTCCTGGCTGCGGTACTTCAACAGCCCCGCGTACACCACGCTGGCGCCACGGCTGGAGATTTTCAGATCCAGCAGGTCGGTGCGCACATTGGTCAGCACCGCGGGCGCCGAGGCCGTGCCCACCGGAGCCACGCCAGGGGCGCCCGGAGCCCCCGTTTGCGCGCTGGCCAGCGCGGACGGCACCCCGCTGCCCGCGGCCGCGGGCGCGCTCGCGGTGACGCTGGGCGCCTGCCCGAACAGCCCGGCCTCGCCATGCGAGCGCAGCCAGGAGTTATAGAGAAAGATCACCGATGCGGTGAAGATCACCCACAAGATGGAGCGGCGAATGTCCATGTGAATTCCTGCCTTGTAACCATTCCCGACGCCGCGCGCCTGCGCGCATTCGCATCCCGGGCAAATCGCGTATTAGAACCCATGC
>DAIDHU010000580.1 GCA_027451915.1 Thiomonas sp.
GGACAACACCTGCGGCAAGCGCTTTTGCTGGAAGCTCGGCGACCTGCCCTACGGCTACGACCACAAGTACACCTACTCGCACCTGGGCTACAACCTCAAGATCACCGACATGCAGGCCGCCTGCGCGCTGGCGCAGATGGATCGCGTGGAGGAGTTCATCGCCGCCCGGCGCGCCAATTTCCGCTGGCTGCACGAGCGCCTGCGCTCCTGCGAGGAGTTCCTGATCCTGCCGCACGCCACCCCGGGCTCCGAGCCCTCGTGGTTCGGCTTCCCCATGACCCTGCGCGACAACGCGCCGGTGTCGCGCGTGGACCTGCTGACCTACCTGGACCAGCAGAAGGTGGGCACGCGCCTGCTGTTCGCCGGCAACCTGCTGCGCCAGCCCTACATGGCCGGGCGCAACGTGCGCGTGGCCTCGCCGCTGGACAACACCGACACCATCATGAACCAGACCTTCTGGGTCGGCGTGTACCCCGGGCTCACCGAGCCGATGCTGGAACATGTGGCCGCCAGCATCGAGACTTTCCTCGGTCTGCGCTTTGACTGAGCCTGCGCTTTGAGTGAGCCTGCGCCTGCGCCGCTGCTGACCATCGCGATTCCCACGTGGAATCGCGCACGTTTCCTCGCGGAACTGCTGCAGGAACTGCAGCGGCAACGCGCCGAATTGGCGCCGGAGGCCATCGAGCTTCTGGTGTGCGACAACCACGCCGAGGACGACACGCCGCAGGTCGTGGCCTCCTGGCAGCGCCCCGGCCTGCCGATCCGCCATGTGCGCCACGCCGAGAACCTCGGCTCGGACCGCAATGTGGCCGCCTGCCACAACCTGGCGCGCGGGCGCTATGTCTGGATCCTGGGCGATGACGACCTGCCGCTGGACGGCTGCCTGCGGCGCCTGCTGGGCTTTCTCGCGCCGCGCGATGTCGTGCTGCTGCACCTGCGACCCTTCGGGTTCCTGAAGGACCCGCGAGCCGAGCTTCCCTACAGCCGCGACACCTGGCGGGTCGACGCCACGGCCCGCGACTTCGTGCGCCACGTGGGAGCCCAGATCACGCTGCTGTCGGCCATCATCTACGACCGCGAGGCCTGCGCCGGAGTCGATGCCGAGAGCTTTTGCGGCAGCAACCTGGTGCATGTGAATCTGTACCTGCTGGCCGCGCGCCGGCCCGGGCGGCTGATCCGGGACCGGCGCTACGGGCTGGCCTACCGCAAGAACAACGGCGGCGGCTACGACTTCTCCAAGGTGTTCGTGAGCAACCTGCGCGCGATTCTCGAGGAGCACGAACGCCAGGGACTGGATCCCGCGGTGCGCGGCGCGCTGGAGCGACGCATGCTGACCCAGTACCTGCCGCAGCAGGTGCTGCTCCAGCGCATGCGCCCGAGCGTCGACCTCGCAGCTGCTCGCGAGCGCTTTCGCGCCGCCTACCGCGGCCGCCTGCGCTACTGGGCCCTGGTGGATCCGATTTTCACGCTGCCCCGCCCCGCGGCCATCGCGTGGGGCATGGCCGCCACCGCCGTCGGGCGCATCGCATCGGGGGACCTGACGCGAGGCCTGTATTTCCTGCGGGACAAGCTTTTGCGCCGCTGAACCGCCGCCCTGCGGCCCAAGCTCGGCTCAGGCCGGTGCCGCCATGCGCCGAGCGTAGGCGTCCAGCACCGCGTCCACGGGGCCCAGCATGCGCGCCCTGCCCGATTCCATCCACAGCACCTTGTTGCAGCTGGCGCGGATGGTGTCGTCCGAGTGGATCGCGAGCACGACGATGTCGGCGCGTTCATGCAACTCGCGCAGACGCTGGTTGGCCTTTTCCTGGAAACTTGCGTCACCCACGCCCAGCACCTCGTCGAGCAGCAGGATGTCGGCCTCGACGGCCGTGGAAACGGCAAAGGCCAGGCGCACCCGCATGCCGCTGGAGTAGGTGCGCAGCGGCAGGTCCAGGTAATCGCCCAGCTCGGTGAACTCGGCGATCTCCTCGGTCTTGCGCTTGATCTCGGCGCTGCCCATGCCAAGCAGCAGGCCTCGAAGCCGGATGTTCTGGCGCCCTGTCGAGAGGTCGTCCATGCCGAGTGCGATGTCCAGCAGGGGCACGCTGCGCCCGCTCACGCGCACCTCGCCCGCGGTCGGGGGATAGATGCCCGCCATCACCCGCAGCAAGGTGCTCTTGCCGGCGCCGTTGTGCCCGATCAGGCCCAGGCGATCCCCGCTGCGCAGCTCCAGGTCCAGTCCGTCGATGGCCCGAACGACGATGACCCCGGAGTTGTCCTCCGCGATGCTGTTGCGCCGACCCATGCGCATGACCCGCTTCTTGAGCGACTGGGCCGAGATGTCGAAAATCGGCAGGTCGAGGTGGACATCGTGAAGCGAGACGCTTGCGGCCATGGTGGAGTCGGTCGAGGGAGTCGAAGACGGCGTGTGCGCGAGCTTCGGATGCTTCAGATCCAGTAGGGAATGCGCTTGTGGTAACGCCCCGTCAGGGCCAGCGCAAGCAGCCAACCGACCACTGTCATGGCACAGACCAGCGCCCAGGTGGACAAGGGCGTCGCCACTCCCATCAAGGGCTGGCGCACCACGTCGATCAGATAGGCCAGGGGATTGAATTCCACAATCCAGCGATGCCTGGCGCTGAGCATCTCCCCATGGAACAGAATGGGAGTGACGTAGAACGCCACCTGCAAAAGGGCATTGACGATCTGCGGCAGGTCCCGGAAGCGCGCCGCGAGCAGGCCCGTCAGCACCGCGATCCAGGTCGCGTTGAGCACGAACAGCGCGAGGCCGGGCAGGAACAGCGGCAGGGTCGTCCAGTCGTGCACCCCGAAGACCATGAGCACGACGACCACAATGCAGAAATTGTGGGCGAAGATCACGAGATTGCGCCACGCGACCTGAAGCATGTACACCAGCCTGGGGGTGGCCACCTGGCGAATGTAGTTGGCGCTGGCGATGTAGGCATTGCAGCCTTCGCTCACAGTGCCCGAGAACAGGCCCCACGACACCAGGCCGATCGCGACCATGGGAAGGTAGTCCGCGAGTTTCTGGGCGAACAGCGCTCCATACACCACGCCCATGGTCCCCACCAGCACGCCCATGCTGATGGTGAGCCAGAAGGGGCCGATCTTGGAACGGGCATAGCGCTGCCGGATCTCCAGCCAGCCCAGCAGGCTCCACAGACGCCATGCGCCCAGACTGTCGAGCAGATCGCCGATGGCCGTACCTAGTGCGCTCATGGGTCTATAGCAAGCAGGGAAATGGGCGATGTTAGCCTGGATGAGCCTGCCTATCCGCGCACCATCCTCATGAGTCGACGCGACAGCATGCGCAACATGGCATGGCGGTTTTTCCAGGCCACGATGCGCTGGTAGCGCTCGGGATGCTCGCGCTGCATGCGTGCGAGCCAGGCGGCGATGTGCCGGGCCGCCCGCTGCTGCCCGGCCAGGGGCCGCGCGGGCTCGACGCGCATCTGCGCAGCCGGCGAGGCCGGACCAGCCGAGGCGAGCATCCGCGAGGGCAGCGCCCGCACATGGATCCACAATTGCGCGAACTCCTCCACATCGACCCGATAGTCCCCGGCGCACTGAGCCTTGTCCACGGACTCGGCGACCATGGCCGCGACCTCCTCGAATCTCGCCAGGCCCTCCTCGCGCAGGCCGCAGGCGCGAAAATAGCCCATGATCCGCTCGCGGTCCTCGGCCGGCAGGAGTTCGGCCGGATCGTGTCGCAGCAGCGCGTAGCCCAGTTGTCGGCCCAGCTGGTGCACCATGTCCTCCAACAGGCCGTAGGTCACCCCCCCGCCCCCGCGTTCGCGCACGCGGCGCAGCCAGCCTGGCGGCATCCCGCTGCGTTGCTCGAAGGCCTGCGCGAGATCCACGAGGCCTCGGGTCCAGGGTCTGTAGAAATACCAGCCGCGCTCGCGCGCCATGCGCGCGAAACGGTCCAGGACCACCGAGCTGCGGCGCCACACCAGCGGTTCGGCCACGAACATGACGGGTTCGTCCCGCAACCGCTCCAGCAGTCCGAACACGTGGCTGTAGATCGACGATATCGGCAGGTAGGGGTCGATGGCGCCGAGGATCAGGTCGCGGCGCACCACGTAGCGCGAGATCAGCGCCCCGTACTGCGCCAGGCCGTGACGTTCGATGAAACCGGAAAAATCCACCCTGCCCTCGGATTCGATGCCGTCGAGCACGCCGTGCAGGGCCTGGTCCATGGTGTGGGTCTGCGGATTCACCAGGCGCTCGCCATCCGTCTCGGCCGCGGTATCGAACACGAAGCTGGCCATGCACTGCGCCGCGCCTGGGGCCACCAATGCGCGCAGGCGCGCATAGGCGGGCCGCACGATCACGTCGTCGTCGCTGAGCAGCCAGACGTAGCAGCCGTCGGCTTCGCGCACCAGGCGCGCGCAATTCTCCTCCGCGCTTCCCACATGTTGCTCGTAATGCACCACGCGCAGTCTGGCGGGATGCTGCAGCGCGAGCGCGTCCAGGGCCTCGCGCGTGCCGTCGTCGCTGGCGTTGTCGCCCACCAGAACTTGCACTTCGGCATCCGTCAGCGCGCCCAGCGAGGCAAGGGCCTGCAGCTGCCGCAGCACCGAGTTCTTTCGGTTGTAGGTCGGAATCGCCACCGTCAGGCGCGAGGGGCAATCGGCGAAACGCGCGCCGCGCAGGCGCTTGCGCGCCGAGGGCCCGCAAGCCTCCGTCAGCACGAGTCCGGGGCTGCGCTCGAAGCGCGAGCGCAGCTCGGCCGACTCGGCCTCGTCGAGGGCTTGCAGCAGCTCCGCATGGGCCTGCGCGCAGTCTTGGGTCTGCGCCTCGAGCCGGGAACACAGATCCAGCAGCGCGGCGCGGCGAGTGCCGACCAGGAATTCGCGCAGGAACTGGCGCAGCTCGGTCAGCATCTCCGGGCTCAGGCGCTCGACCTCCAGGCCCGATTGCGCGTGCAGCATGGCCTGGCGCACGTGCATCTCGACAAGAAAACCCGCGAGCGTGCCGTGCTTGAGGTACAGGCTGTCCTTGGACAGGTGGATCTCCTCCACCGAGTCGAAAAAGCCCGCGGGCTGCGGCATGCACGCCAGCACGAGTCGAAGCTGGCGCAGCAGGCCCGTCGTGTAGGGCCAGTAGCTCGGCCTGGAAAGGGTCAGGCCCGCCTCGCGCAGCCTGGAGAGTTCATCGGCCACCGAGTTGAGGGTGTAGCGCAATTGGGCCCCTGCCAGAACCGCTGCCGGCCGATCCCGATAGCTCAGCAGCATCGCCGCCGCATGGCTGTAGATCGGGGATTCGTCCAGGAGCCGAGCCCATGCGTCGAGGTCGAGCCGGGCAAGCCTGCCGCACAGGCAGGACAAGGTGGTCGTGGCGGTCACCAGTCCGAAATCGGCGAACAACTCCGCGCCGCTCGGATAGTGCACGTAGGGCGCGGGCACTTGGTAGTACCCGCAGGTGCCCGGGTCCCCGGCACCTGCGTCGGGGCCGCCGGGATGGGCGACCTCGATCCCCGCGAGCACGAAGTCATGCCCGTCCCGAAGGGCGCGGAGAATCTGCCCGCAGGCGTCCGGACAAGCCAGGTCGTCGTCTCCGAAAATCCAGAAATACTCGCTGCGCCCCTGCTGCATCAGCGTGCGCAGACCCAGGTAGGCACTCTGCTCGGCACTGGCGGCCGCATGCGCGTGGCGGGCATAGCGCACCTGAGGGTGGCTCGCCATCAGCTGGGCGCAGAGCTCCGGCGTGGCATCGGTCGATTGGTTGTCGCACACCAGGATCTCGATGTCGTCGGGAACCCTCGATGCGGATTCCACCAGGGATCCGACGGCACGCTTGAGGAAATCCGCTCGATTTCGAGTCGGGATCACAATGGTCAAGGTCGTCATGGCGAGGTCTCGAGATACGCGATGGCACGCATGCGCACCGCCCGGAGATCAGGCTTCATTTCAGCCGCAGGCCCTTGCGACGCACATAGCTCAGGACCCGAAGCAAGGTGCGCGCCACCCCCTGGTCTCGCGCCGCATGTCGCAGCACCTCCCAGTTGCTGGCCAGGCGCGCGGCCATTCCCGGCTCCTGGATCGACTCGATGCGCATGAGCGTCGGGTAGGTTCTGGCGCCTGCCAGCTCCTGGGTCTGCGCGATCAGCGCGTGCAGGCGCTGTTCCAGCGCGTCGTACAGGCGCAGATAGTTGTGCCGGGCCTGGCGCACCGTGGCACGCGCCCGCTCCAGTTGCTCCGGATCAGTGCCCCAGGCGATTCCATCCGTTCCCAGTTCCCTGAAGCCGATCATCTGCCCGAGGTAGGGGTTGGGAAGAAAGACCACCGGGCATTCGCACAGCAGGGCCTCGATGGCCAGCGCGGAATTCTCGTAGCAATAGAACACTTCCGAGCGCCGGAACAGATCGGCGATCTGCGCCGGTGTCGGGGAGTCCGGAAGGTCTCGCGTGATCTCCACGCTGTCGCGCGTGACCTCGAACAGCTCGCCGCCATGCACCGCCTGGTACTTCGCCCCATAGAAGCAACTGCCCTTGCGCGGCTGAGGGGGAAACGGGGTGAACTGCTCCGGGTCGGATACCGGGAAGAACAGCACCTCGCAACTCGCATCCACCCCCTGTGCGATGGCTTCGCTGTAGGCCCACAGGACTTCGTCGGCGGGGTAGTGCTCGTCACCCCCCAGCAAGCCGGGAAAGTTCAGCAGATAGCGCACCACCAGGGGTGCGTCGAAGGGGTTGCCCCGCACCGTCTCGGGGTAGATGGTGATCGGGCAAAGGCCGTCCTCGTGGTGCTGCAGCATGCGCTGCGCGTCCAGCAAGGGGGTGTCCAGATAGGGATGCACTCCCTTGTGCGGGTCCCCCATGTAGGGATGGATCACCAGGTAGGCATTCTCTCCCAGTCGGTTCAGCGCGTTGCACAACAGGTGCAGGACCCGGATTCCCGCCGACGTGCGCACGTAGGTGGGAGCCACGATGTAGTAGGGGTGGCGCTTGCGCGGCAGCAGCAGGGCAGTCGAAGCGGGCAGGCCCGCGGCCCATGGCGAGGGCTGTTGCGCGGCGCCGGCGTCTTCGCGACTGGGAGTGTGGTTCATGGACATCGATGGAAAGTGCGGCTGGCCGCGCCTGCGCGCCGCCGCCTGTTGCTGCGCCCGAAGCCGCAATTCAGCCGGGCGCGCGCGCGGCCCTGGCACGCAGGCGCGCGCCCATGTCACGAATCGCCTGGTCCAGTTCCACCGTCACGCCCAGCCCAAGCTCTTGCGCGGCCCGCCGGATCGAGGGTACGTAACGGCTCTTCGAGCCGGCAGCCGGCGCGCGACCCTGGATGTTCACGGCCTTGCCGGGGGCCAGCAGATCTCGTACGCGATGCGCGAGTTCGCTGATCGACAGGGCCTGATCCGACCCCACGTTGTAGGCCCGACCCGCCCGACCTTGCAACATGAGGGTGATCAGCCAATGCGCGAGGTCGCGCTGGTCCAGGTAGGAGCGGACCGCGCTGCCGTCGCCGGCCACCTCGATGCTCTCGCCGAACAGCGCGTCCCGCACGAAATTGCCAATGGCGAAATGCACGTCCAGCGGAAGGTCCTCGCCCACGAAGGCGAAGCAGCGCGCCACCACCACCTCCAGCCCCCAGCGGTCCTGGTACAAGGCGCACAGGTGCTCCGCGGCGCGCTTGGCCACGCCATAGACATTGGCCGCGCGCATCGGGTCGGGCATCCCCGTGTAGTCTTCCTCGAGAAAGGGCATGGTCTCGGGCTGCGGCCCGTAGGCGCCCCCGGAACTGGTCAGCAGGAAACGCGGCACCGCGCGGGCCAGCGCCCAATCGAGCAGGTTGCGCGTGCCCTGCACGATCTGATCATGGCGCAGCAGCGCGGGAAGGCTGGGGCCGAGGGTCGAGTCGGCCGCGGCGTGCAGCACATGGGTGAAGTCGCCTTGCGGCGGAAGCGACTCGGGAGCCAGGATGTCTCCGCGCCAGCACTGGACCCAGGGCTGTTGCGCCAGTTCGGGATAGGCCACGCGAAAACGCTCCGGCTCCCGGCTGAGCAACACCACCCCGGGGGGCGCGTGGCCCGCGATCTCGCCCGCCTGCCAGTGGCGCAGCAGGGCGCGCCCGAAAAACCCCGTGCCTCCGGTGATCAGGATCCTGGCGTCGGGGCCGAGTGTGGACTCGGGCAAGGCGGGGTCGCGCTTCGTGCTCACGAGTTACTGCTTGTCCGACAGCACGTGCCAGCGGCTTTCCAGCATCTCGATGCGCTTGGCGTCCTCGCGCTGGATGGCGCCGTAGTACTCGCGCTTGTTGAGCAGCCACAGAAGTTCGAAGTGCACCGCCTGCAGCAGGCCCTTCTCGGCGTCGCTGCCGCGCAGCGCATTCGCGGAAAAGATGACCTTGCGGGTCTCGAAACGGGTCAGGTGCACCTGGGCGATGCTGCGCA
>DAIDHU010000581.1 GCA_027451915.1 Thiomonas sp.
CGCTGCGGCGCCGATGCGGCGCAGGGCTTCGTGGTCATCACCAGCCGCGCCAGTGTCGAGATGGTGCAGAAGGCCGCGCAGGCCGGCGTTCCGGTGCTCGTGGCCGTGTCGGCGCCGACCGCGCTGGCCGCGCGCAGCGCGCGCGAGGTCGGCATGTGCCTGGTGGGCCTGGCGCGCGGTGAGGACCTGGTGGTCTACAGCGGCGCACCACGCATCGCCCTCGAAGCTTCCCCCGAACCCACGACCAGCCTGCTTCCCACATGAACACCGAACACCTGATCTCCATGGTCAATCGCATCGGGCAGTTTTTCCGGGCGATGCCGGACCATGACGAGGCGCTGGAAGGCATTGCCATGCATGTCAAGCGTTTCTGGGAGCCGCGCATGCGGCGCGAACTGCTGGACTACATCGACGCCCAGGGCGGCAAGGGCATCGAGCCGGTGGTGCTGGAAGCGCTGCGCCAGCATCGCCAGCTTCTGGCCTGAGCCGGGCGCGCGGGGCCCGGTCGCCCTCAGCCCTGCCCGAGCATGCGCGAGGCCAGCTCGCGGGCATCCTCCGAGCCCTCGCGCAGCGCCCGCGCAAGCGCCGCGCGGGCCTCCTGCGGGTGGTTCTGGCTGAGCTTGAACTTGGCCGTGACCCGCAGCACCTCGATGTCGATGCCGACCACGCCGGCCAGCATGGAACGCACATAGTCCGGCGGGGCGTCGCGGACCGACCAGGGGCGCTCGCGCCCGGCCTCGTGGGTGTCGGTCAGCTCGCCCACCAGCGCGCGCAGCCAGTCGAAGTCGTCGACGGCGCGCAGGCGCCCGGCGACCTGCACGATCAGGTAGTTCCAGGTCGGCACCACCTTGCCGTCCACGGCCTTGCGCGGATGCGCGCCCGGGCTGATGTAGGCCTGCGCTCCGTGGAACAACGCCAGCACCTCGCATCCGGAGGCGCCGGCGCGACGCCACAGCGCATTGCCGCGCGCCACATGGCCGCGCAGGCGCAGCAGTCGGCCCTGTGCGTCAGCGTCGGCCAGCAGCACCACGGGGTTGGCGTCCAGGCCCTCGGCGTCCTGCGTGACCAGGGTGGCCAGAGGACGCTGGCGCAACAGGCGCAGTACCTCGGAGGGATCGTCGACGGCGAAGTGGCGGGGCAGGTACATGGCGAGCTTTCTGGTGGGGCCCCGGCGTAATCCCGACCGGGCTCAGGGTGATTTTGCGACAAAGCCATAATGCGGTCTGGCCGGGCCATGTGTGAGCAGCTTGTTCGCGCAGGCCTGGTCGAACCAGCCCGGCCGAGCCCGCCTGGTCGAGCCCGTCTGTTCGACCCCATGCCGATCCACGACCCGCGACCACGATCTCCCGTGCCGCGATGCGCCCGCGCATCGCGCAACACGCGTCGAGCGGGGTGGCTGCTGGGGTTCGCGCTGATGCTGCCGGGCGTGGCGTGCGCGGCGGGTGCCGCGCCGCAGCCCGCGGCCTCGGCACCCCGCGCCAGCGCCTACGTGGTGGATATCCAGGCACCGAAGGATCTGCGCGATGCGCTGCGGCGCGGGCTGGATCTGGAGCGCTGGAGGGACTCCGGGAATCTGCGCCTGGAGCAACTGCGCTCCCTGGTCGAGGAGGTGCCGGCGCAGGCGCGGCAGGTGCTGGAGGCCCTGGGCTATTTTTCGCCCCGGGTCGAGGTGCGCCTGGACCCCACGCGTCAACCCTGGCGGGTGATGCTTCGGGTGGAACCCGGCGAGCCCAGCCGGGTCGTCGCCGTACAGCTGCGTGTGCGCGGGCCCGAGGGGACGCCCGTGACGGCGCTGCAGTCCGAGTTGCTGCGTCACTGGAGCCTGGGCGACGGCAGCGTGTTCGACAGCGCCAGCTGGCAGTCCGCCAAGAGCGACGCCCTGCTGCGCCTGAGCACGCGGCGCTATGCGGCGGCGCGCATCGTCGCCAGCCGCGCGCTGGTGGATCCGGCGCACCACGCCGCGCGCCTGTCGGTGGACTTCGAGACCGGCCCCGACTTCCGCTTCGGTCCCCTGAGCGTGCATGGCTTGCAGCGCTACCCCGGGTACGTGGTGCGCAACCTGGCCCCCTGGGCGCAGGGCGACCCCTATTCGCAGGAACAGCTGCTGCTGCTGCAGCAGCGCTTGCAGGACAGCCGCTATTTCCGCAGCGCCACCGTCGCGGCTCCGCTGTCGGGCGCTCGGGGCGACCTGCTTCCGGTCGCCGTGAACGTGATCGAGCAGCGCGCCCAGCGCCTGGGCTTCGGCGTGGGCTACAGCAGCAACACCGGCGCGCGCACCCAGGTGGACTACGGCAACCTCGATCTGTTCGGGCAGGCCCTGCGCCTGAGCAGCACGGTCAAGCTGGAGACCCTGCAGCAGAGCCTGGGCGCGACGCTGCAGTTCCCGCGCCGCCACGACGGCTCCAACTACGGCATCGACGCCCAGGTCCTGCATTCGGACATCCAGGGCCTGACCACGCGCAGCCAGAGCCTGGGGTTGCAGCGCCGTCGCAGCGACGGCCCGATCCAGACCATCCAGTCGCTGCAGTTCATCAACGAGCAGCAGCAGCTCACGGGCGGGCCGGTGTCGTCGAACATGGCGCTGATGCCCGGCTACACCTGGACACGCAGGCGCCTGGACAGCCCGCTGGATCCCACGCGCGGCAGCCTGCTGAGCGCGCAGATCGGCGGAGGAGCCCGCGCGCTGCTGTCAGACCAGAACTTCGTGCGCCTGTATGTGCATGTCCTTCAATACCTGCCGCTGGGTCCGGACAACCAGCTGATCCTGCGTGGCGAGCTGGGCCAGGTGCTGAGCCCCTCGGCCAGCGGCATCCCGCAGCAGGAGTTGTTTCGGGCGGGGGGGATCGGTTCGGTGCGAGGCTACCCCTACCAGAGCCTGGGCGTGGTGCAGGATGGCGCGGTGCTGGGGGGGCGCGCCCTGTTCACGGCGGGCGTGGAGGGCGTGCACTGGGTGCTTCCGCGCTGGGGCGCGGCCCTGTTCGTCGACGCTGGAAATGCGGCGGACAGCTTTCGCAGCCTGCATCCGGTGCTGGGCTACGGCGTGGGTCTGCGGTGGCGCAGCCCGGTGGGCCTGGTCAGCGTCAACCTGGCGCATGGGCGGGCCATCGGCTCGACGCGCCTCGAATTCAACGCCGGCGTGAGTTTCTGATGCCACGAGTCGGGGATGGCCCTTCGTCCGGCGAGCGCGGGCCGCATCGCGTCCGGCGTGGATGGCTGCTCGCCGGGGCCGCGGCCCTGCTGCTGCTCGCCAGCCTGAGCGCGGGGCTGGCGTGGCTGGGCAGCGCCGAGGGCCTCGGCTGGCTGGGCGCACGCGTCGGCCTGCGCATGCAGGGTGTGCGGGGCAGCGCATGGAGCACCCTGCGCGTGTCGCGTCTGCAGTGGAGCCGCGGCCCGACCCGGGTGGATGCGCGCGAGCTCCTGCTGCGCTGGCGCCCGGCGGATTTGCTGCGCCTGGCGCCAAGCCTGCATGTGATCGAGCTGTCCGCGGGGCAGCTCGATGTGCAGCAGGGGCCGTCGCCCGCCGCCGCGGGCCCGCCGCGCCTGGCCGCGGAGCTGGTGCCCCCGATCGCGCTGCGGCTGGACCGGCTGCGGGTGCGGCAACTGCGCTGGCGCGGGACCGAGCAGGCCCCATGGCTGGATCTGGGCTCCCTGCACGCGCGGCTGTCGGGCGATGCGTCGGCGTGGCAGGCGGCGGCCGGCTGCGACGGCCCCTGGGGCAGCTTGCGCGCCCAAGGCCACATGGCCGCGCGGGCACCCTTCGCGCTGCGCGGGGCCCTGGACGCCGAGCTCCGATTCAAGGGCCGGGAATGGCGCCTGCACTCCCTGGTGGCGGGGACCCTGCACAGCACGCGCCTGGACGCGACCCTGCGGGGCCTGCAGGCGCAGGCCGTGGTGCGCGCCGAACTCCATCCTTTCCAGGCCCTGTGGCTGGGCCCGAGCAGCCTCGACCTGCAAGGCCTGGATCCGCAGCGCATCGATCCCGCCTGGCCCGCGGCCGAACTCAGCCTGCACGCACGATTGCAGGGGGCCGCGGCCCCCGGCACGGCGACCCAGGGCCTGCGCGGGGACCTGCGCCTGCGCAACGCGCTGCCGGGAAGCATCGATGCGGGGCGTCTGCCCCTGCTGGGAGCGCGATCCGGCCTGGTCCTGCAGGGCGGTACGTTGCGGGCCCCGGAGCTGCACGTGGCCCTGGCCGGGGGCGCCAGCCTGGACGGCAGCCTCGCATGGCCGCTGCACGGCAGCGCCACGGTGGACCTGCGGGCGCGTGCGCTGGACCTGCATGCGCTGTTCACCCGCCTGGTGGCCACGCGGCTGCAGGGCCGTCTGCAGGCAACGCTGGACGCGAAGGCGCAAAGCCTGCGCGCCTCGCTGAGCCAGCCAGGCTGGAAGGCGCAACTGCGGGCGCGGCGCGCGGGCTCGAGCATCGAGCTGGACCACGCGGTGTTGCTGGCCCAGGGAGCCGAGCTGCACCTTCGCGGCCGGCTCGACCAGGCCGCGGACAGGGCCTTTTCCGTGCGGGCCAGGCTGCACGACTTCGATCCCCGTCGTTTCGGCGACTGGCCGCGGGCCCAACTCAATCTGCGTTTGCGGGCCGCGGGCGACCTGGCCACGCCGAGGGCCCGCGTGGAGCTGGAGCTGCGCCCCAGCCAGTGGCGCGGGCAGGTGCTGGAGGGCAGCGCCAGCGGCTTGCTCGGGCCCGGCACCTTGCGCCAGCTGCGGGCACGTCTGCGCCTGGGCGCCAACCACCTGCGGGCGCAAGGCAGCTTCGGCGAGCCGGGGGACAGCCTGCAGCTGGACCTGCGGGCGCCCGCGCTGGGACAACTCGGCGAGGGTTGGAGCGGCAGCGCCCAGGCCCGTGGCAGCCTGCGGGGAAGCCTGGCCTCGCCCGGCGGCCAGATCGAGCTGCACGCACGCCAGCTGCTTGGGCCGAAGGGACTGAGCCTGGGGCGCCTCGACCTCGATGCCCAGCTCCAGCAGGGCCTGCAGGGTCCGCTGCGCCTGCAGGCCACGGGCAGCGAGCTGCGGGTGGCCGGCCAGTCCCTGCGCGAGCTTGCGCTGCAACTGCGCGGCACCCTGCGCGCGCACACCCTGAGCCTGCGCCTGGTGGCGCCCGCGCGTCTTCGCCTGCGCGCCACCGCCCAGGGCTCCTGGCGCCCCGCGACGGGCTGGACGGGGAGCATCGACACCCTGGACAACACCGGCTCGGTACCGCTGCGTCTGCTGGCGCCGGCCGCCCTGCACGTGGGCAGGCAGGGCAGCTTCTCCCTGGAGCACGCGCGGCTGCGCAGCCCGGGCGGCAGCGTGGATGTGCGCAGCCTGCGGCGCGACGCCAGGGGCTGGTCGGGCAGCGCCAGCGCCAGCCAGCTCGACCCCGTGTATTGGGCGCGCCTGGTCGGCGCGAGGCTGCACGGACTGCGCTCGGACCTGCGCCTGGCGGCGCAGTGGGAGCTGCGGGCAAGCCCCGCCATGAGCCTGCGACTGGATGTCCAGCGCAGCGGCGGGGACCTGGTGCTGCCGGCCGGAGCGGGCCTGCCGCTGGGCCTGACCCGCCTGGATCTGCGGGTCCAAGCGGGCTCCGGCAGCCTGCAAGCGGCGCTGGAGGCTGCCGGAGCCCGGCTGGGCAGCCTGCGGGCGCGCGCGCAACTGGGGCTGCTGGATACGCCGCAGGGCTGGCGCGTGGATGTGCATGCGCCACTGCTCGGCCAGGCGCAGCTCGCCATGCCCGACCTGTCCTGGATCTCGGGCTGGCTGCCGCAGGGCGCGCGCGTGGCCGGATCGTTGCGCGGGCAGCTGCGGGCCGCGGGAACCCCGGCGGCGCCGCGCTTGCAGGGCAGCCTGTCCGGACACTCGCTGGCCCTGGCCCTGCCGGGCCTGGGACTGGACCTGCGCCAGGGAAGCATCGATGCCTTGTTCGACGGCGACACGCTGCGGCTGCGCTCGCTGGTGGCGCATGACCCTTCCGGGCGCGGAACCCTGCGGGCCAGCGGGAGCATGGGCCTGGCCGACGCACAGCCCAGCGGCAGCGTGGACCTGAGCCTGGACAAGTTGCGGGCGCTGGACCGCCCCGGGCGGCAGGTGGAGCTCAGCGGCAGCGCGAGGCTGCGCGCGCATGGCGGGCAGGTCGCCCTCGACGCCGCGCTGCGCGTCGACAAGGCCGACATCGAGCTGGCCAGCGCGGACACGCCGCGGCTCGCGCCGGACGTGGTGATCCAGGGGCGCGCCGCCCCCGCGCCTGCCGCCACGGCCGCGATGCCGCTGAGCGCCAAAATCCACGTCGACCTGGGGCGCGACTTCCATCTGCGCGGCTATGGGGTGGACGCGCGCCTGGGAGGCGCGCTGCTGCTGCGCACCGAGCCGGGGCGGGCGCTGGCTGCCGAGGGCAGTGTCGGCGTGCGCAGCGGCAGCTACTCGGCCTATGGCCAGCAGCTGGCGCTGGTGGCCGACAGCAGCGTCAACTTCTCGGGGCCGGTGGACAACCCGGGGCTGAACCTGGCCGCCCAGCGGGAGAACCTTCCGGTGCAGGTGGGGGTGCGGGTCACCGGCACGCTGCGCGCGCCGAAGGTGAGCCTGAACTCCGATCCGCCGATGTCCGACGGCGCCATCCTGTCCTGGCTGATCCTGGGCCAGGACCCGAGCACCGTGGGTAACGACCAGAACGCGCTGCTGCAGACCGCCGCGGCGGCACTGCTGTCCAGCGGACAGGGCGTGCCCCTGACCAGCCGCGTGGCCGGCGCGCTCGGGCTGGACCGGCTCACGCTCAGCGGCCAGGGCGGCCTGCAGAACAGCGTGCTGACGGTGGGCAAGAAACTGAGCTCGCGCCTGTCGGTCAGCGTCGAGCAGGGGCTGGCCGCCACCGGCAGCCTGTTCAACGTGCGCTACACCTTCACGCACCGGCTGTCGCTGCGCCTGCAGTCAGGCCTGGACAACGCCGTGGACCTGATCTACACCTTCCACTTCGACTGAGCCGCCGCGGCCCCGCGGGCCCGCGCGGGCTTGCGCGGCGCAGGGCGCAGGGCTCAGGGGAAGGCGGGGATGTCGGGATCGACTCCCTCGGGTTCGGCCTCGGGGTGCTGGCTGCGCACCAGCTGCTCGATCTCCTCGACCCGGTGCGGGTGCACGTCGACCATCATCAGCAGCTTGCCCTGCTCGATGGCCTGCTCGTAGGGGCGTAGTTTCGGGCTGTCCACGCTGACGCCGATCATGCTGCTCACCCAGGCGCCCACCGCGCCGCCGGCCACCGCCAGGCTGAGCACGATGGCCCCCGCCGACACCACGGCCGCGCCGGGCACGGCGATGACCACCAGACCGGCCAGCGTGCCCGTCACCCCCCCGAGTCCGAGGCCGCGCTCGATCGCCGGGATCAGGTCGCTTTTCTCGGCCAGACCCGCCTCGGGAAGGTTGCCCATGGGCGTGCCTTCGCGCGCCACGACGTGGATGCATTTTTCCGGCACGCGCGCCAGCAGAAGCTCGTCGACGATGGCCGAGGCCGTGGTGACATCCGGAACCAGGAAGTAGAGGCGTCGCATGGGAGACTCCTTGGGCGGGTGAGGGCGGTGCTCGGGCGCGTGCCGTGGCCGGCTCGCTCAGCGCGTCTCCCGCAGCGCGCGGCGCAGCGTCTCGGTGAGTTGCTCGATCTGCGCGCGCTCGATGATCAGGGGCGGCGACAACGCGATCGTGTCTCCGGTATAGCGCACCAGCGCCCCAAGTGCAAAGCAGCGCGCGAACACCTCCTGCCCGCGCAGGCCGGCGCCGTCGGCGCGGGGCTGCAGTTCCACGGCGCCCATGAGGCCGATGTTGCGGATGTCGCGCACGTGCGGGGCGTCGCGCAGCGCGTGCAGCGCCTGCTCCCATTCGCTGTCCAGTCCGTCCCTGCGTACCCGTTCGAGCAGACCTTCCTCGGCGTACAGGCGCTGCGTGGCCAGCGTGGCGGCCGCGGCCAGCGGGTGCCCGGAATAGGTGTACCCGTGCGGCAGCTCGATGGCGCCCTGCGCGGCGGCGTCCAGCACGGTGTCGACCAGGTCCTCGCGCACGAACACCGCGCCCAGGGGCACGGTGCCGTTGTTGACCGCCTTGGCGGTGACCATGATGTCGGGGATCACGCCCAGGGCCTGTGCCGCGAAGGGCGCGCCCAGACGGCCGTAGCCGGTGATCACCTCGTCGAACACCAGCAGCAGGCCATGCTTGTCGCACAGCGCGCGCAGGCGCTGCAGGTAGCCCTGGGGAGGCACCAGCACGCCGGTGGATCCGGCCACGGGCTCGACGATCACCGCGGCGATGTTCGAGGCATCGTGCAGCTGCACGATGCGCTCGAGCTCGTCGGCCAGGTGCGCCCCCCAGGCCGGCTGGCCGCGCGAGAAGCCCTGGTGCTCGAGGTCGTGGGTATGGGGCAGGTGATCCACGTGCGGCAGCAGCGCGCCGTGGAACACCTTGCGGTTGCCGGGAATGCCGCCCACCGAGATGCCGCCGAAGCCCACGCCGTGGTAGCCGCGCTCCCGGCCGACGAACACGGTGCGCTGGCCCTGCCCGCGGGCGCGGTGGTAGGCCAGCGCGATCTTCAGCGCGGTGTCCACGCTTTCCGAACCCGAGTTGGTGAAGAACACGCGCTTGAGCCGGCCCGGCGCGATGTCGGCCAGTACCTGCGCGGCCTCGAACTCCAGCGGATGCCCGAGCTGGAAGGAGGGCGCGTAGTCCATGCGCGCGGCCTGTTCCTGGATGGCGCGGGTGATGGGCTCGCGGCCGTGGCCGGCATTCACGCACCACAGCCCCGCCACGCCGTCGAGGATCTGGCGCCCGTCGTCGCTGCGGTAGTACATGCCGCTGGCCTGCACCAGCAGGCGCGGCGCGCTCTTGAAGGCGCGGTTGGCGGTGAAGGGCATCCACAGCGCCTGCATCGGCGGCGCCGCCTCGGGGCTCGCGGGCTGGGGGGACTGGGACTTCTCGCGTGCGTTCATGGCTGTTTCCTCGGAATGCGGAACAATGTACGGCATCGACTTGGCCCTGGCGCGCATGCCGGATTGCCGGACTTGCGTTGCCAGATCGTTCCGTTCACTTGCGCCTCCCCCGCTCATGGCTCTGGGTCTGTACATCATCGGTGACGAAATCCTGTCCGGCAAGCGGCAGGACAAGCATTTTTCCCGCGTGCAGCAACTGCTGGCCGCGCGCGGCATGCAATTGCAATGGGCGCAGTACCTGGGCGACGATGCCCAGGTGCTGCGCGAGTCCCTGCGCGCCAGTTTCGAGCGCGGGGACACCGTGCTGAGCTGCGGGGGCATCGGCGCCACGCCGGACGACCACACCCGCGCCGCGGCCGCCGCCGCGCTCGGCCTGCCGCTGGAGCTGCATCCCGAGGCGGTCGCGCTGATTCGCCAGCGCATCCTGACGGCCTCGCTGGGAGACCCCGACTCCGCGGCCAACCAGCAGCGCCTGCAGATGGGAAATTTTCCGCAGGGCGCGCAGATCATCCCCAACCCCTACAACCAGATTCCGGGGTTTTTCCTTCGGGAGCACTATTTCGTGCCCGGCTTCCCGGTGATGGCCTGGCCGATGATCGAGTGGGTGCTGGACACGCGCCTGCAGCACCTGCATCGCCCGGCCGGATACCTGGAGCGCGGCCTGATCGTGCAGGGCGCCATGGAGTCCGAACTCACCCCGCTGATGCTGCGCATCGAACTCGAGCACGCGCAGGTGAAGGTCTACAGCCTGCCCAGCGTGGACGACCCCCAATGGGGCCGGCACATCGAGATCGGCGTCAAGGGCGAGCCCCTGCGCGTGCAGGCGGCCTTCGACACCCTGCGGCAGGGCTTGATCGCGCTCGGTGCGAACGTGCGCACCGAAACGGTGCGTTCAATCTGAAAAGCACCACCCAGGTGCGATGGGCACTGCCGTGGTGCGCCCGCCGGAGCGCCGCGGCGCGGCCGCCGTCCCTGCGTCGCACGAGAGCGCCCGGGCGCTCCGGACTTGCGCGCCCGGCCGCCGGACGCGGCGCGAAATCAACGGGGGATGGCATGGATTCTGCTAGATTTGCGAGCAGGGTCGAGCGAGCCCGGGAGCCGCCGCGTGGTCGGAGGTTCCAGCGGCTCTTGACCGGGCCGAAGCCGCGGGCCATTCCCCCACACAACCGCACATCATTCTTGGAGAACTTGCATGACCAAACAGGTTGCTGACGTACTGAACATGGTGAAGGAAAACGACGTCAAGTTCGTCGATTTCCGTTTCACGGACACCCGCGGCAAGGAACAGCACGTGACCGTGCCGGTGTCGGCGTTCGATGAAGGCAAGTTCACCCAGGGTCATGCCTTCGACGGCTCCTCGGTCGCCGGCTGGAAGGGCATCGAGGCCTCGGACATGCTGCTGATGCCCGACGCCAGCACCGCCAACATCGACCCGTTCATGGAAGAGACCACGCTGCTGCTGCAGTGCGACGTGCTCGAACCCGGCGACGGCAAGCCCTACGACCGCGATCCCCGCTCCATCGCCAAGAAGGCCGAAGCCTTCCTGAAGGCCTCGGGCATCGGCGACACGGCCTACTTCGGTCCGGAACCCGAGTTCTTCATCTTCGACCAGGTGCGCTGGAACGTCGACATGTCCGGCTGTTTCGTGAAAATCGATTCCGACGAGGCCTCCTGGTCCACCGGCGAGAAGATCGAAGGCGGCAACATGGGCCACCGCCCCGCGGTCAAGGGCGGCTATTTCCCCGTGCCCCCCGTGGACAGCCTGCAGGACATCCGCTCCGAGATGTGCCTGATCCTCGAGCAGATGGGCGTGCCGGTGGAAGTGCACCATCACGAGGTGGCCGGTGCCGGCCAGTGCGAGATCGGCACCCGTTTCTCCACGCTGGTGCAGCGTGCCGACTGGACCCAGGTGCTCAAGTACGTGGTGCAGAACGTCGCCCACAGCTACGGCAAGACCGCGACCTTCATGCCCAAGCCGGTGGTGGGCGACAACGGCTCGGGCATGCACGTGCACCAGTCGATCTGGAAGGACGGCAAGAACCTGTTCGCCGGCAACGGCTATGCCGGGCTGTCCGAGTTCGCGCTGTTCTACATCGGCGGCATCATCAAGCACGCCCGCGCGCTCAATG
>DAIDHU010000582.1 GCA_027451915.1 Thiomonas sp.
CGATCCGACGATGGGTCGACCCACCTGAGGTCGATCCACCTCAGCTCGACCGACCACAGGCCGCAAGCCCCGGGAGCATGCCATGAAGCCAGCTGCATCGAGCCAGGCGCGCGGGCGCCGCGCATCCCCCAGATCTGCGCCGACGCCTGCGCCGACGCCTGCGCCGGGACCGGCTCAGGTCCCGCAGTCCGGGCAAGGCCCTGAGCCCGGGCCGCGCACGCAGCCCGCGCCCGCAGCGCCGCGCCCCGGGCAAGGCGTGGCGGATCTGATCGACCGCGCCGCGCACGCCCTGCAGGCGCGCCGTACCTTCGGTCTGTCGCCCGCGTCCCTGGGCCTGGCGGCCGCCGACTGGTGGACCCACCTGCTGGCCTCCCCGGGCAAGCGCATGGAACTCGGCGGCGAGGCCGCGCGCATGGCGGCCGTGTACGCCAGCTACCTGGCGCAGGCCCTGTCGCACAAGCGAGGCGAGCCGGACCCTGCCTGCTGCGTGCAGGCGGAGGACCGCGACCGCCGCTTTGTCCACCCGGACTGGCAGCGCTACCCCTTCAACCTGCTGCAGCAGGCCTTCTTGCTGCAACAGCAATGGTGGCAACAGGCCACGACGGGGGTGCGCGGGGTGTCGCGACACCACGAACAGGTCGTGTCCTTCGCGGCGCGCCAGCTGCTCGACGCGTTCGCCCCCAACAACCTGCTGGCGACCAACCCGGAGGTGCTGGACCTGACCCTGCAAAGCGCGGGTGTGAACCTGCTCAAGGGATTCAACATCTGGCGCGATGACCTGCAGCGCATGCTGAGCGGTGCGCCCCCTGCCGGCGCCGAGGATTTCATGCCGGGACGCCAGGTGGCGCTCACTCCCGGCAAGGTGGTGATGCGCAACCGACTGGTGGAATTGATCCAGTACCAGCCCTCGACCCCCACGGTGCACCCGGAACCCGTGCTGATCGTCCCGGCCTGGATCATGAAGTACTACATCCTGGACCTGTCGCCCCACAACTCCCTGGTGCGCTACCTGGTCGACCAAGGTCACACGGTGTTCATGATCTCCTGGCGCAATCCCACCGGGGAGGATCGCGACCTGGGCATGCACGATTACCTGCAACTCGGGCCGCTGGCCGCGCTGGACGCGGTGCAGCGCATCTGCGGCAACGCGCAGGTGCACGCCGCGGGCTATTGCCTGGGCGGCACGCTGCTGTCCATCGCGGCGGCGGCGCTGGGCGCGCGCCGCGACGCCCGCCTGGCCTCGCTGAGCCTGCTTGCTTCCCAGGTGGATTTCTCCGAGCCCGGAGAGCTGTCGCTGTTCATCGATGAAAGCCAGGTGAGTTTCCTGGAGGACATGATGTGGGCGCAGGGTTATCTGGACACCACCCAGATGGCAGGGGCCTTCCAGATGCTGCGCTCCTACGACCTGATCAGTTCGCGCGTCACGCGCGAGTACCTGATGGGCCAGCGCCGGCCGCCCAACGACCTGATGGCCTGGAACGCGGACGCCACGCGCATGCCCTATCGCATGCACAGCGAATATCTGCGAGGCATGTACCTGAACAACGACCTGGCGGAGGGGCGCTGGCGGGTGGACGGCGAGGCGGTGAGCGTGGAAAACGCCCCGCAGCCCTGGTTCGTGGTCGGCACGGAGACCGACCACGTGGCGCCCTGGCGCTCGGTGTACAAGATTCACCTTCTGGCCCACTCGGACATCACTTTCGTACTGACCAGCGGAGGGCACAATGCCGGCATCGTCAGCGAACCGGGGCATGCGGGGCGGCATTACCGCTGGGCCCGGCGCGCCGCCGGTCAACCCTACCTCGATCCCGAGCACTGGCTGGCGCAGGCCCGCGCGGAACAGGGCTCGTGGTGGCCGCTGTGGTCCCGATGGCTGGCCGCGCACAGCTCGGCACGCGCCGCGCCTCCCCCCATGGGCCTGCCGCGCACCGGACTGCTCGGGGACGCCCCCGGAAGCTACGTAATGCAACGTTGAGCCATGACCGACTGGATCGAGAACCGCCCGCTGGCCGAGCTGCGCATCGGCGACAGCGCCAGCCTGTCGCGCACCTTCACGCGCGAGGAGGTGCAGACCTTCGCGCTGGCCTCCGGCGACGTGAACCCCGCGCACGTGGACGCCGAGTTCGCGGCCGACGACGCCTTCCACGGCATCGTCGCGCACGGCATGTGGAGCGCCGCGCTGATCTCCACCGTGCTGGGCACCCAGTTGCCGGGGCCGGGCACCGTCTACCTGGGCCAGCAACTGCGATTCGCCGAGGCCGTGCGACTGGGCGACACGGTGCGGGTCACGGTCACGCTGGCGGCGCTGGACACGCTGCCCGACGGGCGTCCGCGCGCCACCATGCGCTGCCAGGTGGTGAACCAGCACGACCAGATCGTGGTGGAAGGCGACGCGCAGGTGCTGGTGCCGCAGACCAAGGTGCGCCGGGAGCGCGTCGCCCTGCCCCGGCTGGAACTGCGCGACCCGGGCGCCAAGCTGCGTGCCCTGGTGGAACAGGCTCGCGCCCGCGTGGGCCAGCCACTGCGCACGGCGGTGGTGCACGCGGTCGACGCGGTGTCGCTGGGCGGAGCCATCGATGCGGCGCGCGCCGGGCTGATCGAGCCGGTGTTCGTGGGGCCCGAGGCACGGCTGCGGGCGGCGGCCCAGGCGGCCGGCATCGATCTGTCCGGCTTCGCCGTCGAGCCCACCGAGCACAGCCACGCCGCGGCGGCGCGCGCGGTGGCCCTGGCCCGCGACGGGCGCGTGCAGGCCTTGATGAAGGGATCGCTGCACACCGACGAATTGCTGCACGCGGCGCTGGACGCGCAGGGCGGGCTGCGCACGGCGCGGCGCTTCAGCCATGTGTTCGTGATGGACGTGGTCGGGCTGGATCGCCTGCAACTGCTCACCGACGCCGCGGTCAACGTGGCGCCGGACCTGCTGGCCAAGCGCGACATCGTGCAAAACGCCATCGAGCTGGCGCATGCGCTGGGCATCGACGCGCCGAGGGTGGCCATCCTGTCTGCGGTGGAGACCGTGACACCGACCATCCCCTCCACGCTGGATGCCGCCGCCCTGTGCAAGATGGCCGAGCGCGGCCAGATCCGCGGCGGGGTGCTGGACGGGCCGCTGGCCTTCGACAACGCGGTATCGCTGCGCGCCGCGCAGACCAAGGGCATCGCCTCGGCGGTGGCCGGACGGGCCGACGTGCTGGTGGCGCCGGACCTGGAGGCGGGCAACATGCTGGCCAAGCAACTGGAATATCTGGCCGACGCCAAGGTGGCCGGTATCGTGCTGGGCGCGCGCGTGCCGGTGATTCTCACCAGCCGGGCCGACCTGCCCGACGCGCGCATGGCCTCGTGCGCGCTGGCCGTGCTGCTGGGCGC
>DAIDHU010000583.1 GCA_027451915.1 Thiomonas sp.
CGCTACGTGGAGACCTTCTCGCCGTACGCGCGTCAGTTCCTGGACCGCATGGACCGCCCGCGGGTGGACCATATCAGCGGCATCCTGCCGGCCATCGCCATCGACCAGACCAATCCGGTGCGCACTTCGCGCTCCACGGTGGCGACGATGACCGAGCTGGCCGACCACCTGAAACTGCTCTACGCCCGGCGCGCCCGGCTGGTGTGCCGCCGTTGCGCGGGCGAGGTGCGCCGCGACGATGCATCCAGCATCGCCGCCGATCTGCGCGGCCGGGCCGCCACGGCGGGGGACCCGCGCCTGGTGCTCGCCTTCCCGGTGACGGTGCCCGACAGGCTCGAGGAACAGGTGGTGCTCGACGGTCTCGCCGCGCAGGGCTACACGCGCGTGCACGCGCGCAGCGGGGCGACCCTGTACGTGGTGCAGGACCGCTTGCGTGCCGGCAGGGTGGAGAGCGCCCGACTGCTCGAGGCCATCGAGGCCGCGCTGCAGCGCGGCCAGGGCCGCGTGGCCGTGTGGGCGCTGGCCGATGGCGAGACCGCGCCGGACGAGGCGGACCCCGCGCGGGCCTGGAGGTATTCCGCCGACCTGCATTGCGCGCGCTGCGACATTGCCTACCGCGATCCCAGCCCGGGAGTGTTCAGCTTCAACTCGGCGCTGGGCGCCTGCGAGACCTGCCGCGGCTTCGGGCGCACCCTGGGCGTCGACTGGGGCCTGGTGATTCCCGACGCTTCCAGGACCCTGCGCGGCGGCGCGGTCAAGCCCTGGCAGACGGCCAGTTTCAAGGATGCGCAGCGCGACCTGGAGCGTCATGCCGCGGGCGCGGGAGTGCGCCTGGACGTGCCCTGGGCCGAGCTGGAGCCACGGGAACGCGACTGGGTGCTCGACGGGGACCCCGGGTTCAGCGGCAAATGGGAGACCCAGTATTACGGCGTGCGCCGCTTTTTCGAGTGGCTCGAGACCCGCACCTACAAGATGCATGTGCGGGTGCTGCTGTCCAAGTATCGCAGCTCCAGCCTGTGCCCCGCCTGCGGCGGAGCCCGCCTCAAGCTCGACGGCCTGCTGTGGCGCGTGGGCAGCGCGCAGGCGGCGCGGGCCAGCGGCGCGCAGCGCCTGCGCCCGAAGGGCGTGGAGTGGAGCGAGGAGCAGATGCTGGGCCTGCCGGGGCTGAATCTGCATGAGGTGATGCAGCTGCCCGTTTCGCGAGCCTTCGAGTTCTTCGGAGCGGTGGAGCACGAGGCCGGCGCCGATGCGGCCACGCGCCTGCTGCTCGACGAGATCCGCGCGCGCCTGCGCTACCTGCTCGACGTGGGCCTGGGCTACCTGAGCCTGGACCGGCAATCGCGCACCCTGTCCGGCGGAGAGGTGCAGCGCATCAACCTGACCACCGCGCTGGGCACCTCCCTGACCCAGACCCTGTTCGTGCTGGACGAGCCCTCGATCGGGCTGCATCCGCGCGATCTGCATCGTCTCAGCGCGGTGCTGCAGGGCCTGAAAAGCGCCGGCAACAGCCTGCTGGTGGTCGAGCACGACCCGCAGATCATGCTGGCGGCGGATCACCTGATCGAGCTCGGGCCCGGCGCCGGCGAGCTCGGCGGGCAGCTCGTGTTCCAGGGCAGCCTGGATGCGCTGCGCCGTGCGGACACCCTGACCGGCGCCTACCTGCGCGGCGAGCGCACGGTGCGCCAGGCGCGCGCGCCGCGACGCCTGCGCCGCGACGCCGACGGCCGCCTGCAGGCCCCGCGCCTGATCCTCGAGGGCGCGCGCCAGCACAACCTGCGCGATCTCACGCTCGAGCTGCCCCTGCACGCGCTGGTCGCGGTCACCGGGGTGTCGGGCTGCGGCAAGTCCACGCTGATCGGCGACGTGCTGTGGCCCGCGCTGGCGCGGGCCCTGGGCAAGAGCGCGCCCGAGCCGGGAGCCTTCTCGCGCCTGCTCGGCGCCGAGCAGGTGGCCGACGTGGTGCTGGTGGACCAGACCGCCCTGGGCAAGACCGCCCGCTCCAATCCGGTGAGCTTCGTCGGTGCCTTCGACCCGCTGCGCAAGCGCTTCGCGGCGCTGCCGGAGGCCCAGCGCCGCGGCTATACCGCGGGCACCTTCAGTTTCAACAGCGGCGACGGGCGCTGCCCCACCTGCGGCGGCTCGGGCTTCGAGCACGTCGAGATGCAATTCCTCTCCGACGTCTACCTGCGCTGCCCGGACTGTGACGGTCGGCGCTACCGCGCCGAGGTGCTGGAACTGCGCCTCGACCTGGCGGGGGCGCGCAGCCTCAACATCGCCGAGGTGCTGGAGCTGACGGTGGCGCAGGCGCTGCAGCTGTTCTCCGGCGAACGCGAGCTGCAGCCCGGCCTGCGCGCGCTGCAGGCCGTGGGCCTGGACTACCTGCGCCTGGGACAGCCCACGCCCACCCTTTCCGGCGGCGAGGCCCAGCGCCTGAAGCTTGCCGCCTTCCTGGCGGAGGCTCGGCGCGCAGCCGGTCGCGGCGCCGCGCGGGGCTCGCTGTTCCTGCTCGACGAGCCGACCACCGGGCTGCATTTCGACGACATCGCGCGCCTGCTGCGCGCCTTGCACGAACTGGTCGACGCCGGCCACAGCGTGGTGCTGATCGAGCACAACCTGGACGTCGTCGCCGCCAGCGACTGGGTGATCGACCTGGGCCCCGAGGGCGGGGACGCGGGCGGCATGCTGGTCGTGGCCGGCCCGCCCGAGGAGGTGGAGGCCTGTGCCGCCTCGCACACCGGCCAGGCGCTGCGCGCCTATCGCGCCCAGGTGGGCGTCGAGGCGGCCGAGGCCGCGGCGGTGCAGGCGGCCGGCGGAGTGCCGGCGCAGCAGGCCTCGGCGCAGGCCGCCGCGAACGACGCCCAGCTGCTGCAGGTGGCCGAGGAGGGCGGCGCCTACCTGGCGCAGGCGCTGCGCCGCGGGCGCGAGGGCTTCATCGCCATCCGGCGCGCGCGCGAGCACAACCTGCGCAACGTGGACGTGGACCTGCCGCGCGGCGGCATGCCCGTGATCACCGGGGTGTCGGGCTCGGGCAAGAGCTCGCTGGCCTTCGACGTGCTGTTCAGCGAGGGCCAGCGCCGCTACCTGGAATCCATCAACGCCTACGCGCGCCAGTTCGTGCAGCCTCCGCCACGTCCCGACGTGGACGCCATTTTCGGCATTCCCCCCACCGTGGCGATCGCGCAGCGCACCAGCCGCGGGGGACGCAAGAGCACCGTGGGCACGCTCACCGAGGTGCACCCCTTCCTGCGGCTGCTGTACGCCAAGCTGGGCACCCAGTACTGCCCCGATTGCCAGGTGCCCATCGCGCCCCAGACCGAGGAGGCCATCTGCGCCCAGCTGATGCGCGAACTGCGCGGCCATTGCGTGGGGATCATGGCGCCGCTGGTGGTGCAGCGCAAGGGCGTGTACACGGAGCTGGCCCAATGGGCGGCCAGGCGTGGGCACGGCCATCTCTGGGTCGACGGGGCCTTCCTGCCCACCGAGCCCTGGCCTCGCCCGGACCGCTTTCGCGAGCACGACATCTCGCTGCCCCTGGGCGAAATCGAGCTGCAGCCCGAACATGCCGATGCGCTGCGCAAGCTGGTGCATGAGGCGGTGCAGCTCGGCAAGGGCGTGGTGCAGGTGATCTGGCCGCTGCAGCGCCTGCGCCAGGCCATGGCTTCGGGCGACGTGATCGGCGCCCACGCGGCGCTGGAACTGCGGCGCTTCAGCACCCTGCGCGCCTGCCCTTCCTGTGCGCGCAGCTTTCCCGAGCTCGATCCGCGCCAGTTCTCCTACAACTCCTCCGCCGGCTGGTGCTCCGCCTGTTTCGGCACCGGGGCCCAGCTTGCCGGCTTCCAGGCCGAGCACAGCGGGGAGGAGGGCGGCTGGGGGGATGTGCACGATGCCTCGACCTGCCCGCAATGCGCCGGCGCGCGACTGAACCCTGTATCGTTGGCCGTGCGCTGGCGCGATCGCCCGATCCAGGAACTGTCCGCGCTGCCGGTGGATGAAGCGCTGCACTGGTTCGGGGACCTGAGCCTGCACCCGCGGGAACAGGCCCTGGGCCGCGACCTCGTGACGGAAATCGTCTCGCGCCTGCACTTTCTGCAGCGCGTGGGGCTGGGGTACCTGGCGCTGGGCCGCGCGGCTCCCACCTTGTCCGGCGGCGAGGCGCAGCGCATCCGGCTGGCTGCCCAGCTCGGCAGCAACCTGCGCGGCGTGGCCTATGTGCTCGACGAGCCGACCATCGGCCTGCACCCGCGGGACAATCTGCGGCTGCTGGACGCGCTGGACGAGCTTCGCGCGCGGGGCAGCACCCTGGTGGTGGTGGAGCACGACGAGGACACCATCCGGCGCGCCGACACCATCCTGGACATCGGCCCCGGCGCCGGCAGCCAGGGCGGCACCGTGGTGGCGATGGGCAACCTGCAGGAGCTGATGCGCCACCCCGATTCGCTGACCGCGCGCTACCTGCGCGAGCCGCTGCGCCATCCGCTGCTGCCGCGGCCGGCCACCAGCGCGCGCAGCCCTGCGCTGGATCTGCGAGGCGCGCGTCTGCACAACCTGCGCGACGTCGACGTGCGCTTCCCACTCGGACGTTTCACGGTGGTCACCGGCGTCTCGGGATCCGGCAAATCGACCCTGGCCCGCGAGATCCTGCTCGGCAACCTGCAGCGCATGCTGCCCCTCGACCCGCGCCGCGGACCGATCGGCCCGCAGGGATGCGAACGCATCCG
>DAIDHU010000584.1 GCA_027451915.1 Thiomonas sp.
CGTGCGCGACGAGCAGGTCGAGCCGGCGATCGACTCCATTGTCAAAGCCGCGCGCACCGGCAAGATCGGCGATGGCAAGATCTTCGTCACCAGCGTGGAGCAGGTGATCCGCATCCGCACCAGCGAGACCGGCGAAGCCGCCGTCTGAGGCGGCCCTCACACGGCTTCGCGCATGTGCCACCATGGGTCGTCGGACACCGGCTGCGCGCCGGCCAGGCGCAGCAGCAGGCGCTCGGGCTCGGAGTCGACCACCAGCAGGCCCAGCACCTGCGGCGAGACGAAACCCTGCTCGTGGCTCTGGGCCAGGAAATCGAGCAGCCCGTCGTAGTAGCCCTGCACGTTGAGCAGGCCCAGCGGCTTGTTGTGGTAGCCGAGCTGGCGCCAGGTCCAGATCTCGAACAGTTCCTCCAGCGTGCCGATGCCTCCAGGCAGCGCGACGAAGGCGTCGGCGTAATCGGCCATCATCTTCTTGCGCTGGTGCATGGTCTGCACCACGTGCAGCTCGCTCAGGCCTTCGTGCGCCACTTCGCGACCCACCAGCAGCTCGGTGGTCACGCCCACCACGCGGGCTCCGGCCCGCAGCGCCGCGTCGGCCGTGGCGTTCATCAGGCCCACGCTTCCCCCTCCGTAGATCAGGGTCAGGCCGCGCGCGGCGATGGCTCGGCCGAGGTCGACGGCCGCCTGCAGATGGGCGGGATCCGCGCCGGTGCGCGAACCACAGTAGACGCAAAGGGAATGCATGGTCTCCAACCCGCCGGAGCCGCGCTGCCTGGCCGGCCCCGGGCTCACAGCCATCGCGGCAGCAGCACCAGCAGCCAGGTCAGCGCGCAAAGCAGCAAGGTTAGCAGCACCGCGGCGCTGCCGAGATCCTTGGCCTGGCCGCTCAGCTCGTTGCGTTCCAGGGAAATGCGGTCCACCGCGCATTCCAGCGAGGTGTTGAGCAACTCGACGATGGGCACCAGCAGCACCGAGCCTCCGAGCAGCGCGCGCTGCACGCCGTCGTCGCCCAGCCACAGCCCCAGGGGCAGCAGCAGCGCCGCCAGCAACCCCTCCTGGCGCAGGGCCGATTCGGTGCGCCACGCTGCGCGCAGCCCGCGCAGCGAGTTGCGCAGCGCACCCAGGGCGCGCGTGGCGCCGGAGGTCTTGTAGGGGGAGGGCGGGTTCAAGGCGCGGGGGTCTCGCGGCGCGCGCCGGCGCCGTCCTCGGTGGCTTCGGGGTCGGCGGCCTGGCGCAGGTGGTGCAGGAACTGCTCGGTGGCCCGCTCCCAGGTGAACTGGCGAGCATGCGACACGGCATTGTGCCGGGGAATGCGCAGGGCTTCCAGGCAGGCCTTGCGCAGGTCCTCGTCCAGCACTCCGGCCGGGGAGTCGCCGATCACGTCCAGCGGGCCCGTCACCGGGTAGGCCGCCACCGGGCAGCCGCAGGCCAGCGCCTCCACCAGCACCAGCCCGAAGGTGTCGGTGCGGCTGGGGAACACGAACACATCGGCGCCCGAGTACACCTCGGCCAGCCGATCCTGGCTGAGCACCCCCAGGAAGCTGACCTGCGGGTATTCGCGCCGGATGCGTTCGAGTTCCGGGCCTTCGCCCACCACCCACTTGGTGCCGGGCAGGTCCAGGCGAAGGAAGGCGTCGACGTTTTTCTCCACCGCCACGCGGCCCACGTACAGGAACACCGGAGGCTTGCCCGCCAGGCGCTGGCCCTGGCGGGGGTGGAAGATGGAGGTGTCCACCCCGCGCGACCAGATCGCCAGGTTGCGCAGCCCATGCTGGGCCAGGTCTTCCCGCACCACCCGCGTGGGGACCAGCGTGACCCGGGCCGCGCCGTGGAACCAGCGCATGTAGGCATAGGTCCAGGCCAGGGGAATGCCGAAGCGCGCCTTGACGTACTCGGGGAATCGGGTGTGGTAGGCGCTGGTCAGGGGA
>DAIDHU010000585.1 GCA_027451915.1 Thiomonas sp.
ATGAGCTACAAGGACGAATACGAAGTGGCGCGCCTGTACACCGACGGGCGCTTCGCCCAGGCCCTGGCCGAGCAGTTCGAGGGCCCCACGCGCCTGCACCTGCACCTGGCGCCGCCCTGGCTGGCCCGCGGCCGCGGGGGCGCGGCGCCGCGCAAGCTGCGCGTGGGCGCCTGGGTGCTGGGGCCGCTCAAGCTGCTGGCACGCGGACGGCGCCTGCGCGGCACCTGGCTGGATCCTTTCGGCTACAGCGCCGAGCGGCGCATGGAACGCGCCTTGATCACCGAGTTCGAGACCCTGCTGGACGAGATGCTGCCCCAGCTCGACGCCTCGAAACTCGAACTCGGCATCGCCCTGGCCTCGCTGCCGCAGCAGGTGCGCGGCTTCGGCCACGTCAAGCTCGCCGCCGAGCAAGCCGCGCGCCTGCGCCGCGACGAACTCCTGCATCGCCTCGACCCCCGCCGCTACCCGCGGCCGCAGCGCAAGGCGCAGGCCGGACAGCTGCGCGGCATCGCCATCAGCGTGCAGCGCTGAGCAGGCGCGGCCGGGGCCGGCTTCACTCGTCGGAGTCGGCCCCGGTGAGATACCAGCAGGCCTGTGCCAGCGGCGCCGGGGTGTCGGGCGCAAGCGCCAGGATCATGGGCTGCGCGCCCGCCTCGCGCAGGCGCAGTCCGGCCGTGCGCAATCCGGCCAGCAGCCAGGGCGGCCCCGCGCACTGCATGGACAGGCTGCGCAAACCCTGTGCCTGCGCCTGCCGGGCGGCCAGGCGCAGCAACTGCGCGGCCAGATCAGCCGAGGGGCGCTCGACCAGAAGGTCGCGCACATGCATCGCGCCCCCCTCGACTTCGCAGGCCGCATAGCCCGCAAGGGCCTGGGTGCGCGCATCGACCAGAGCCAGCAGTTGCGTGCGATGCCATGCGCGCGCCTCGAAGCGCCAGCGCAGGAAGGCGGCGTCGCGCCTGCCGACCACGCAGTCGCCCAGGGCCAGGCGCGCCCGCGCCCACAGCGCGTCGAAGCGCTCGTCCGGCCCGTCCAGCCAGGAGGCCTGCAACGCGCGCCCATGGCGCCGCAGCCCCACCGCATGGCGCAGGGAAAGCGCCAGGTCGGCCACCAGGCCCAGCGCACGGCGCGCAGCCCGCGGCCAGGCCGGCGGCAGATAGGCCTCGCTGCGCAAGGCTCTGGCGTAGCGCCCCACGCCGGGAAGCACCTGGTAGCCGGCGCGCCGCACCACGGGCAGCGACTTGGCGTTGGGAAAGCCGTAGAGCAGTGCGTGCCGCGCCAGGCCCTGCTCCAGCGCGGCGCGCTGCAGCATCAAGGCCGGGAACAAGGTGCGATGGTGGCTGTCCACCGCGAAATCGCCCATCAGCGCGGCATCCAGCTCGCGTCCGTGCCAGGACAGCGGCCGGCTTCCCAGGCCGGTGACGCCGACCACCCGCCCGGCGTGGTGCAAGAGCAGCAGGCGCGGCTGGCCCGAGGGATGGCGCATATAGAACCAATCGAGCTTCAGGGGCCTGCGCTCGGCGTAGCCCAGGGCCTGGCTCCACAGCTTGACGATGGCCCCGGCCTGCTCCGGCAGGCGCGCCGGCTCCACGCGGTACTCCGGGGCCTGGGCCTCAGCCACCCTGCTGCTCCATGGCGCGACGCGCCAGCAGCACGCGCTCGTTGCCCTGCGCGTCCCGAACCGGGCGCACCTGGTCGTAGCGCCGGTCGCGACCCGCCAGCTGCAGCATCGCGCCCCCCTGGCCCAGGCCCACCTCCACGCACAACCAGCCTCCGGGGCGCAGCAAGGCCGGCGCCTGGCGCAACAGGCGCATGAGAATGCCCACGCCGAAAGCCCCGCCGTCGAAGGCCATCGCCGGTTCGAATCCGATGATCTCGCGGGGCATGGACTCCAGGCGGGCGCTGGAAATGTAGGGAGGCGCCGAGATCAGCACATCCACGCTGCCTGCCCAGGCGGGCCCCTCGAAGGGGGCCAGCAGGTCCCCTTCATGCCAGCGCACCCGCGCATCCAGGCCCAGCAGCGAGGCGTTCTCGCGTGCCAGCTCCAAGGCCTGCGCCGACAGGTCGGCACCATGCACCCGCGCGGAGGCCACCTCGCCGGCCATGGCCAGCGCGAGATTGCCGCTGCCGCAGCACACGTCGATGCAACAGGGCTCGTCGAGCGCGTCGGCGGCATCGCGCAGCAGGTCCCGCGCCGCCTCGCCCAGCATCTCCGTCTCGCGCCGCGGGATCAGCGCGCAAGGCCGGGCCAGCAGGTCCAGGCCCATGAATCGCTGGCGCTCCAGCAGGTAGGCCAGGGGTTCGCCGGCGAGCCGGCGCGCGATCAGCGCGTCCAGACGCTCCAGCCCCGCGGCATCCAGCGCAGGCGGCGCATGCTCTTGCGCCGCCTGCACCGACAGTTGAAGGCCCGCGGCGCGGCACCACAGCGCACGCAGCGCGGATTCGGGTGTCTCCTCGGGCTTGTCGGGCAGGGTGCGCAGCGCCGCCCGCAGGCGGCCCAGGCGCTCCAGGGACTGCGGTCCGCCGAAATTCATGCTCCGGCCCCCTGGCCGTCGGCCTCGATGCGCAATGCGGGCCAATGCAGATAAGCCGTGCCGCGCCGCTTGGCCTCGATGTCCGCGTACACATGCCGGGCCTGCGCGGCCTCGATGCCCAGCGCGCCGGCCAACTGCTCCGGCGTCACACCATGGTCGCGCGCCCACAGCGCCAGATCCATCTGCGGCCAGGCCAGCGCGAAATAGAACTCGTCCTGTCCCTGGGCCAGGCTGTAGGTGTCGGTGGTGGGCTGGGCTTCGCAGACCTCGCGCGGCAGGCCCAGGTGCCTGGCCAGGGCGTACACCTGGGTCTTGTACAGATGCGCGATGGGCTTGAGATCGGCCGCGCCGTCACCGTTCTTGACAAAAAAACCCTGGTCGAATTCCAGCCGGTTGGGGGTTCCGAGCACCGCGTAGTTCAAGGCATCGGCGTGGTGGTATTCCAGATTCTTGCGCACGCGCTGCTTGAAATTGGTCGCCGCGACGATGCGCAGGTAGGCCTGCAGGGGCAGGCGCCGGCGCTGCAGCTGGCCGCGCGGGTCCTGCACCACCAGGTCGAAGAAATGCACGCGCCCGGCAGCGCCCTCGGCGATGGCCAGCTTGCTCTTCCAGTCGGCCCCATAGTCGGGGAACAGCTCCCGGATCGCCTGGTCTCGACGCGCGTAGCAGCCCAGCGCCTCCAGCGCGGGGGTGATGTCCTCCTGCAGGCAACGCAGCCCGAGCTCGCGTGCGACCTGCTCGCCCAGGCGCGTCGACGCCGCTCCCGATTCGCGCTCGGGCATGAGCAGGGCAACCACCCGCTGCGGGCCCAGCGCACGCGCCGCGAGCGCGGCGCAGACCGAACTGTCGACGCCGCCGGAAAGCCCCAGCACGACCCCGCGCCGATGCATGCGCGCGAGGGCGCCGCGCAGGAAGTCCCCGATGCGCCGGACCTCCTGCTCGCAGTCGAGTTCGAGCACCCGGGGCGACAGTTCCCCCATGGCGGGCCTCAGGCCTGGACCCCGGCTTCGCGCTTGCGCCGCACGAAGGCGGCGATGGCGTCCAGCGAATCCAGGTTTTCCGGCACCATCTCGGCGTCGAGCACGCGCACGCCGAAGGACTCCTCCAGGTACAGGATCAACTCGAGGATCCCGGTGGAATCCACGATATGGCGATCGAGCAGGGAATCGGCGTCACCGAATTCCAGGTCCTGCGCGCCCATGAGGAAATTCTCGCGGATATAGTCCCGCACCTGCTGCTGGATGGTCGTGGCCATCGGCATGCTCCGTTGACGAGTTTGTCGGGTCGCGGCGCTCAAAGCAGCGATGCGCGACGCACTTTTCCATTGTCCGTCTGCGGCAGCTCGGACACGAATTCCACCTGCCGCGGCACCATGAAACTCTCCAGGCGGGCCTGGCAGTGCCGAAGCACCGCGCGCTCGTCCAGGGCCTGTCCGGGAACCGGAACCACGAAGGCCTTGATGGCCTCGCCCAGCAGTTCGTCCGGCACGCCGACCACCACGGCCTGCTGCACGCCGGACAGCTCGTGCAGCACATTCTCCACTTCGCGCGGGCTGACCTTCTCGCCCCGGCTCTTGATGATGTCGTCCTTGCGCGCGACGAAGTACAGCCATCCTTCCTTGTCGCTGCGAAATACGTCGCCGGTGTGGAGCACCATTTCGCCGGGCAGCGGCCCCGGGTGCAGGCGCTCGGCGGTGGCCTGGGGCTGCCTCCAGTAACCGCGCATGACGTGGCTGCCTCGCACCACCAGTTCCCCGGTGCTGCCGTCGGGCAGGCGCCGGCCCTGCTCGTCGATCAGCCACAGCTCCTCGTTGGGCATGCCGCGCCCCACGCTCTGCGGGCGAAGGTCGAGTTGCTCCGGCGGCAGGTAGCTCACGCGCTTGCATTCGGTGAGCCCGTACATCGAATACAAGCTGGCCCGCGGAAAGGCGTCGCGTATGCGCTGGATATGCGACACCGGCAGGGCCGCGGCCGTGTTGGTCACCAGGCGCAGGCTGCGCAGATCGAATCCGGACAGATCCATGCCCAGCAGCATGGCGAACATGGTGGGTACGCCGGCGAACACGGTAGCGCCCTCGCGGGCCATGTCCTGCAGTACCCGCGCCGGATAGGTGAAGGAGCGCTCCAGCAGCACCGTGGCGCCCAGCGCGAAGGCCATCAGCACCTGGTACAGGCCATAGTCGAAGGCCAGCGGAAGGGCGCAGGTCAGCACGTCGTGCTCGTGCAGCCCCAGGTAGCCGCTCACCGACTCCAGCGCGCTGAGCATGTTGCGGTGGCTCAGCATCACGCCCTTCGGGCGGCCGGTGGAACCCGAGGTGTAGATGATGGCCGCCAGGTCCTGGTCGATCAGGTTCGCCGGTGGTTCCAGCCGAACGTCTCCAGGCCCGTCGCAAGCCGGCGGGTAGGCGAGCTGCCCCACGATGCCGGGCGCGGGCGCCGCATAGCCGTCATCGGCGAGCCAGCAATTGCGCACGCAGGGCGCCATGGCGAGCGCCTGCCTCGCCACCTCGGCCAGCGCGTGCTGCGTCACCAGCGCGGCGGCCTCGGCATCCTCCAGCACATAGGCCAGCTTGTCGGCCTTGGTCAGGGTGTTCACCGGCATGAACACGGCGCCGATGCGCAGCACCGCGTAGACGGCCGCGACCATGTGCTCGGAATTGTCCAGGAACAGGGCCACCCGGTCTCCGCGCCCGACTCCGTGGGCACGAAGGCTGGCGGCCAGGCCCAGGCTCAGGGCATCGATGTCGGCGTAGCTGCTGCGGCGACCTTCCCGCACCAGCGCCGTCTTGTCCGGAACGCGCCGCACCTGGGTCTCGAAGGTCTGGTGCAGCAGAGTGGCCATGGCGTCGGGATGCTCGTGGGTGCGACCGGCGAGTGTACGGAATTCAGCTGGGGGCTTCCTCCCGGCTTCGCGGGGGTGCGCGCTGCACGAACTGCCGATGCAGGGACATGGTGGACAACACGCCTACGAAGGCCATGTTGTCGGCGAAGCCGATGGCCCGCCCGGCACGGCACTTGGCCAGCAGACGCCCCACCGCCGTGGCGTCGAAATACCCCGCGGCCTGCAGCGACACGGGGCTGAGAAGATCGGCCACCCAGTCCAGCTCGACTCCGCCGCTGAAAAAACAGCGGCTGTCGGGCGCCCGATAGGGCTGCTTGGAGCGCGCCAGCACGGACTCGGGAAGCAGCCCGCGCATGGCACGCTTGAGCAGCCACTTCTCGTTCAGGCCCATGATCTTGTAGCGCGCCGGAAGGCTCGATGCGAAGGCGATGAGATGGTGGTCCAGGAAGGGAAATCGCCCTTCCACCGCGTGGGCCATGGACATGCGGTCGCCCTGGGTGCACAGCAGGTACTGCGACAGGAGGGTAGTCGCCTCGATGTACTGGTCCTGCTGCAGCGGGCCCCAGGCCGGGAATTCCGCGGGCAGGCCGCTGGCGATCTCGCCGGGAATGTCGCGCCCGCGCAGGGCATCGCGCAATTCGGGGGAGAACAGCTGCCAGCAGCGCTGGGTGGTGCTCCAGCGGGTCATGTGCCCGTAGCCGGGCAGCGCGAGCTTGTCCGGGTCGGCCCGGAAAAAGCCGCGCGCCAGCGACGCGCTGGCTGTCGGCGAGCGAGACAGCCAGGGATACAGTCGACCCAGCAGGGCGGAGCGCCACGCCGACTGCGGCGCCCGCGCCATGAAGCGCCGAACCCTGGCCTCCTTGAACAGGTCGTAGCCCCCCAGCACCTCGTCGGCCCCCTCCCCGGTGAGCACGACCTTGAAGCCGGCCGCGTGCACCTGGCGCGCCAGCAGCATCAGCGGCACCGGCGCCGTTCGCAGCATCGGCGCCTCGGCGTGCCAGACGGCCTGCTCGAAGGCCTGGGCGATGTCGGAATCTCGGCAGCGCCACTGCGCGTGTTCGCAGCCCAGCGCGCGCACCAGCTCCTGCTGCTGCTCGCCCTCGTCGAACTCGGGGTCGTCGAAGCGGATCGAGAAGGTGCGCAACCGCCTCGCGCCACCGCGCCTGGCCAGAGCCGCCACCGCCGCGGAGTCCAGACCCCCGCTCAGGTAGGCGCCCACCGGCACGTCGGCGCGCAGGCGCTGGTCGACACTGGTCTGCAGACGCCGCAGCAGTTCGCTCGCGCAGGCCTGCGCGTCGAGCTCCTCGCGAACGACCCCGCGCTCGGGGAAACTCCAGTCCCAGTAGCGCCAACCACGCTCGCCCGCCTCATCGATGGCCAGGCAGCTTCCCGGCTCGAGGCTGCGCACGCCTTCGAAGGGACTGTGGCCGGCCAGCGGCCCCCAGGTGGTGAACACCTCCGCGAGCACCTGCGGATCCAGGCGCGGGGTCCAACCCGGCATGGCCAGCAGGGCCTTCACCTCGGAGGCGAAGCCCAGGCGCGAGCCGTCGCGGCGCAGGAACATCGGACGGATTCCCGTGCGATCCCGCGCCAGCAGCAGACGGCGCCTGCGCCCGTCCCACAGCGCGAAGGCGAACTGCCCGTCCAGGCGCTCGACCAGGGCGTCGCCCCAGCTCTCGTAGCCGTGCACCAGCACTTCGGTGTCGCAATGGCTTCGAAATCCGTGGCCCAGGCCCAGCAGCTGGCGTCGAAGCTCCGCGTGGTTGTAGATCTCGCCGTTGAAACTCACCCAGACGCTGGCGTCTTCGTTGCCCATGGGCTGGGCGCCGGCATCCGGATCGATCACGGCCAGACGCGCATGCCCCAGCACGGCCGGGCCGCATTCGCGCACCCCGTGACCGTCCGGCCCCCGGTGGTGCAGCGCGCGAACCATGGCCCAGGCCAGCTGCGCCGAGGGCGCCTGGCGAAAATCGAGCAGACCGGCCACGCCGCACATGAAGCGCGACGGGAATCAGTAATGAATGCTGCGCGGCGCGCCGCCGCCCACGGCGATGGCGTCGCCGTTGATGGCGCGCGAACGCGGCGAGCACAGGAAGGCGACCACGTCGGCCACCTCGGAGGCGTCCACCAGGTGCCGGATGGAATTCTGCGCGGCCATTTCCTGCTCGATCACCTCGGGCGCCACCCCGCGCGCCTTCGCCTTCGCGGCCACCAGGGCCGGTGTGCGCTCGGTGCGCGTGGTGCCGGGGTGCACCACCGTGGCCTGGATGCCGAAGGGGCCGAGCTCGTCGGCCATGTTCTTGGTGATCGCGGCCACGGCGACGTTGCGCACGCTGCCCACCGCGTGCCCGGTCTGGCGCGCGGCCAGGCCGCTGATATTGACAATGCGCCCCCAGCCGCGCTGGCGCATGCCCGGCACCACGGCTTGCGCGCAGCGCAGGTAGCCCATGACCTTGGTGTCGACCTCGCCCCGCAGGTATTCGGCGCGGATGTCCTCGAGCCCGGGCGGCGCCGCGAAGCCGGAGGGCTCGGCGGCGGCGTTGACCAGGATGTCGATGCCGCCGCCCAGCGCCTGCTCGGCCTCGCGCACCGCCGCGCGCACCTGCTCGTCGTCGGTGGTGTCGGCCCGCACCCCGATCACCGTGGCTGCGCATTGGGCGCGGAGCTCCTCGGCGGCCTCGCGCAGCGCCGGCTCGTGGCGCGCCAGCAGGGCCACATGGGCGCCCTCCAGCGCGAGCGCGCGGGCCACCGCCTTGCCGATGCCCCGGCTGCCGCCGGTCACCAGCGCGCGCTTGCCGCGCAGTTGCAGGTCCATGCCGTTCTCCTCGATGGGTTCAGGTGCGCTGGGCGAGCAGCCGATGACGCAGGGATGGGATCTGGTTCAGCACCAGGCCGCCCACCACCAGGGCGGCCGCGGCCAGCTTCCAGGCCTGCAGGGGCTCGTGCAGCAGCCAGGCGGCGGTGAGCATGCCGCTCACGGGCACCAGCCAGGTGAAGGGCGCGATCTGGGCAGCAGGATAGCGGCGCATGAGCATGGCCCACAAGCCGAAGCCGAACAGGGTCGCCGGATAGGCCTGGAATCCCACCACCAGCCAGGACATCGCGTCCATGTCGCGCAGCGCCTGCCAGTCCTTGCCGGCTCCCTCGAGCAGCAGGGACAGCGCCAGCAGGGGCGGCACCGCGTACAGGCTGGCCCAGGAGGCCAGGGCCACGGCGTTGACCGGACCCATGCGCCGCGCCAGCACATTGGCCACCGCCCAGGACGATGCCGCGACAATCAGCAGCAGCAGCCCGATGAGCGTGGTGCGCTGATGCAGGTTCCAGGCCACCACGCCCATGCCGGCGAGCGCCACGGCCCCGCCGGGCAGCTGCACCGGGCGGGCCTTCTCGCGCAAAAGGGCCCAGGCCAGCGCGATGGTGAAAAAAGCCTGCAGCTGCATGACGATGGAGGCGAGCCCTGCCGCCATGCCCAGCTTGAGCCCGGTCATCAGCAGGCCGAACAGCACCGCGAACTGCGCCATGCCCCAGGCGGCCACGCGTCGCCAGGGAAGGCGCGGCGGGCGCACCAGCAGCACCATGGGAAAGGCGGTGAAGGCAAAGCGCAGGGTGCAGAACAGCAGCGGGGGCAGGCCGCGCAGCCCGAGTTTCATGACGGCGAAATTGCTGCCCCAGATCACCACCGTCAACAGCGCCATCAAGAGGTCGCGAACACGCATGCGGCGCCTTCAGAAGGGCAGTTCGTAATCGATGGACAAGGGCGCGTGGTCGGAAAAGCGCTGCCCCACGTAGATGCTCTCGCTGCCGCGCCGCGCCAGGGCGGCGACCCCCGGCGTGGCCAGGTGATAGTCAATGCGCCACCCCACGTTGCGCGCCCGGGCCTGGCCGCGGTTGCTCCACCAGGTGTACTGGTCGGGCTGCGCATTGAGGGCGCGGAACACGTCGACCCAGCCCAGGTCGTCGAGCACGTGGCTCATCCACGCGCGCTCCTCGGGCAGGAAACCGCTGTTCTTCAGGTTGCCCTTCCAGTTTTTCAGGTCGATTTCCTTGTGAGCGATGTTCACGTCACCGCACAGGATCACCTCGCCCTGGGATTGGAGCTCGCGCATATGCTGCTCGAAGGCGTCCAGGAAACGGAACTTGGCCTGCTGGCGCAGTTCACTGCTGGAGCCGGAGGGAAAGTACACCGACACCAGGGCCAGGCGGCGCCCGTCGGCCAGCCGGTAGCGGGCCTCCAGGTAACGTCCCTCGGCGTCGAACTCGGGGCTGCCGAATCCCGCCCGCAGGTCCTCGGGCTCGAGGCGGTAGTACAGGCCCACGCCGCTGTAGCCCGGGCGCTCGGCGTGGTGGAAGGCTCCACGCAGCCCGCCCAGGCCGCGCATGGCATCGTTCAGGTCGGCCGGCGTGACCCGGATTTCCTGCAGGCACAGCCAGTCCGGGCGCGCCTGCTCGAGCAGCCAGGGCCCGAGGCCCTTGGTGAGCGCGCTGCGCAGGCCGTTGGCATTCAGCGTGGTGACGCGCAGCGCGGGCGCGGGACGGGCTGGGGACATGGCGAACACGGGAGGTGGTTGGATAGACTTGCAGCGTGGCGCGCAGGCGCGGGCCGATGCGGCCGACGACCCATGCGAGTCTGCGATTGTGCGCCCAGGCGCAGAATTCCGTCGGGGTACGCCCAGGCGAGGAATCCGTCCGATCGCCCGCGCAACCGAATATCGCCAGTGCATCCAGTCACGGGGAAATCATCCATGCCAAGCCAAGCAGTTCGCGGCCACGCCTCCTGGGCTCTGTGGGCGGCGCTTTGCGCATGCCTGCCCGCCACCGCGCAAGCCACCGTGTTCCTGTGCCACGACGGCCGGGGCGGCACGATCACGACCGATCACCTCGGCTCGGATTGTCTGCAATACGGCGGCAAGGAGCTCAACCCGGACGGCAGCGTGCGGCGCCTGATTCTCACGCAACAGCAGCAGGCCGACCAGGAGCAGGCGCGCCAGCGCGAACAGGCGCTGCGCGAGCGGCAGCTGCGCGAGCAGCGCGAGCAGCGCGCGCTGCTCGCGCGCTACCCGGACGACGCCACCTTGCAAAGCGCCCGCACGGCCGACCTGCACAGCGTGCAGGCCCTGATCGACGCGGCGCATCAGCGCCTGAAGGTGCTGGCTCGCGAGCACCACGACAACGAGCTGGACGCGCAGTTCTACCCCAACGGAAACTACCCCGCGGACCTGCGCGCGCGCATGCAGATCAACCAGAGCCAGCGCGAGCAGGAGCAGCAGATGATCGTCGCGCAGCAGCGCGAGCTGCTGCGGGTCGAGAAGCACTACAAGGATCTGCGCGCGCGCCTGCAGCCGCTGTGGGCACGCCAGCACGCGGCCGCCGGCAGCGCCCCGGCGAACTGAGCGCCCGGGGCGCCGGTTCAGGCCTCGATGGCCGCGCGCAGCGCCTCGCCGACCTGCTGCGGATTGGCACGCCCCGCGGTGGCCTTCATCACCTGACCCACCAGGGCATTGAGGGCCTTGGTCTTGCCGGCGCGGAACTCCTCCACGTTCTTCGGGTTCGCCGCGAGCACCGCGGCCACGGCTTCGGCGATGGCCGAGACGTCGCTGATCTGCCGCAGGCCGCGGGCGTCGATGACGGCATCCACGCCGCGCTCGCCCTGCCACAGCGCCGCGAACACCTCGCGCGCGGTCTTGCCCGACAAGGTGCCGTCGCCCTGGCGGGCGATCAAGGTCGCCAGTTCCTGGGGCGCCACGGGGCAACGGGCCATGTCCAGCTCGTCGCGGTTGAGGGCCGCGGCCAGCTCGCCCATGATCCAGTTGGCCGCGGGCTTGGCCGCCGCACCGGCACCCAGGCAGGCCTCGAAGTAGGCGGCATGGGCCCGGCTCTGGGTGAGGTAGGCGGCGTCGGCGGCGCTGAGTCCATGCTGGCGCTCGAAACGCCCGGCCATCTGCGCCGGAAGCTCGGGGAGCTCGGCACGCACCCGCTCCACCCAGGCCGGCTCGATCAGCAGCGGAGGCAGATCGGGATCGGGGAAGTAGCGGTAGTCGTGCGAGTCTTCCTTGGTGCGCATCGTGCGCGTCTCGCCCCGGTCGGGATCGAACAGGCGGGTTTCCTGGCGCACCGCGCCGCCGTCCTCGATCAGCTCGACCTGGCGCCGGGCCTCGAACTCGATGGCGCGCTCCAGGAAGCGGAAGCTGTTGAGGTTCTTGATCTCGCAGCGCGTTCCCAGGGCCTGCCCCGGCCGACGCACCGACACGTTGGCGTCGCAGCGGAAGGAGCCCTCCTGCAGGTTGCCGTCGCAGATGCCCAGCCACACCACCAGGGCGTGCAGCGCGCGCGCGTAGGCCGCCGCCTCGGCGGGGCTGCGCATCACCGGCTCGCTGACGATTTCCAGCAAGGGCGTGCCGGCTCGGTTCAGGTCGATTCCGGTGGCGTCCTGGCCGGCCCAGTCCAGGCCGTGCACCGATTTGCCGGCGTCTTCCTCCAGGTGCGCGCGCGTGAGCTGCGCCTCGCGCGGCTCGCCGTCGACCACATAGGGCACCTTGCCGCCCTGCACGACCGGGATCTCGAACTGACTGATCTGGTAGCCCTTCGGAAGGTCGGGATAGAAGTAGTTCTTGCGCGCGAACACCGACATGGGTGCCACCACGGCACCCACCGCGAGCCCGAAGCGGATCGCGCGCTCCACCGCGCCGCGGTTGGCCACCGGCAGGGTGCCGGGCAGCGCCAGGTCGACCTCGCTGGCCAGCATGTTGGGCTCGCGCCCGAACTGGTTGGGCGCGTCGGAGAACATTTTCGACGCGGTGGACAGCTGGACGTGGGTTTCCAGCCCGATGACGATTTCCCAGCCGGGAAGGGCGAATGAGGACATGGTGCTCGCTCGGAACTCGGGGCAAAGGGGGGCGTGCGGCCCTCAGACGGCCGGCGCGCGCAGGTGCCAGTCGGTCGCGCGCTGCAGCTGGTGGGCGGCGTGCAGCAGCCGCGCCTCGCCGAAATGCGGCGCCACCAGCTGCAGGCCCACGGGGCGCCGCGCGTGCTCCTCGCGCCCGAAGCCGGCGGGCAGGCTCATCGCCGGCAAGCCGGCCAGGCTGGCCGGCAGCGTGTGCACGTCCGCCAGGTAGTTGGCCAGGGGATCGGCCTTCTCGCCCAGGTTCCAGGCCACGGTGGGGGCCACCGGGCCGGCGATCAGGTCGCAGGAGCCGAAGGCGGCCAGGAAATCCTGCGCGATCAGCCGGCGGATTTTCTGCGCCTGCAGGTAATAGGCGTCGTAGTAGCCGTGGGACAGCACGTAGGCGCCGGTCAGGATGCGGCGCTTGACCTCCGGCCCGAAGCCTTCGGCCCGGCTGTTGGCGTACATCTCCGCCAGGTCCGTGTACTGCTCGGCGCGGTGCCCGTAGCGCACGCCGTCGAAACGCGACAGATTGCTCGAGGCCTCGGCCGGCGCCAGGATGTAGTAGGCCGCCACCGACAAGGCGCTGCGCGGCAGTTCGATGTCCACCAGTTGCGCTCCCAGGGCGCGCAACTGCCGCAGGGCCTCGCCCACCGCCTGCTCCACCTCGTCGGCCAGGCCTTGCGCGAACCACTCGCGCGGCAGGCCGATGCGCAGGCCGGCCAGCGGGCGCGCCGCGTCGGCGCCCTCGCGGGGCGCGTCCAGCGCGGCCGTGTAGTCGGGCACCGCGTGCTGCACGCTGGTGGAGTCGCGCGGGTCGAATCCGACCATGGCGCCCAGCACCAGCGCGCAGTCCCAGGCGCTGCGCGCCATGACGCCGGCCTGGTCCAGGCTGGAGGCATAGGCGATCATGCCGTAGCGCGAGCACAGGCCGTAGGTGGGCTTGATGCCGGTGATGCCGCAGAAGGCCGCCGGCTGGCGGATCGAGCCGCCGGTGTCGGTGCCTGTGGCGGCCGCCACCAGGCCGGCCGCCACGGCTGCCGCCGAGCCGCCCGAGGAGCCGCCGGCGACCGCGTCCAGGTCCCACGGGTTGCGCACCGG
>DAIDHU010000586.1 GCA_027451915.1 Thiomonas sp.
GCCCTCGAAGCGCACGTCCATGCCCACGCGCAGGAACACGTTGACGATGCCGGTGTCCTGGCAGATCGGGCGGTGGCCCTCGGCGCACATGCGACTGTTGGTGAGGATCTGCGCGATGGCGTCGCGCGCGGCCGGGCTCTGCTCGCGCTCATAGGCCATGGCCAGGTGACGGATGTAGTCCGCCGGGTGGTAGTAGCTGATGAACTGCAGCGCGGCTGCGATGGATTCCACCAGGTCTTCCTGGCGGATCACGGTGCTGGTCATGGGGGCGGTCTCCGGGAGGCGGATGGTCTTCGGGTTATCCCGGCATGTTAAGCCCGCCGCGGGCCCGGCGCGGTCGGTCAGGGGTTGCCGGGCCCGTGCCCGGCGCTCAGGTGGATGGTGCGGGTCATGACCCGATCGGTCCAGGCCACGGCCAGCGCCGACAGCAGGAAGGTGATGTGGATGACGGTCTGCGCCACCAGCGCCTTGACGCTGTAGGCATCGGCGTTGATGAAGGTGCGCAGCAGGTGGATGGACGAGATGCCGATGATGGCCATGGCGAGCTTGACCTTGAGCACCGAGGCGTTGACATGCGACAGCCATTCCGGATGGTCGGGATGCTGCTCCAGGTAGGTGCGCGAGACGAAGGTCTCGTAGCCCCCGACGATGACCATGATCAGCAGGTTGGCGATCATCACCACGTCGATCAGGCTCAGCGCCACCAGCATGATGGTGGTCTCGCCCAGGCGCGCGGGCCCTGCGCCAGCCTCGGCCGCGGCCGCGGCCGCCTGGCCGGCCGCCTGCCCCTCCAGCAGGTGCTGCAGCGCCTGCTGGCTGCCCATGGCCGCGCGCACGAGGTCGATCAGCTCGGCCCAGAAATGCACCACGTACACGCCCAGGGCGACGATCAGCCCGAGGTACAGCGGAAGCTGCAGCCAGCGGCTGAGGAACAGCAGGCGCGCGACCGCAGGGATCGGCGGGGTGGCGGGCGCGGAAGTCGGGGCTTGGCTCATGGAGGCTGGCTGCGGGCAAGGGGGGGCGCCAGGCGCGCCGCGGATGATTCCAAGTGTAAACGCTGCGCCCCGCCGGGCCGTTGCGCGGGGCCACCGTGCCGGGGGTGTCGCGTTGCGCGACGTCAGGGCGCTGTAAGAGCCGGGAGTACACAATCGGACTTCCACAGCCTACAGTGGGACCGGACAGCGGGCGCGCGAGGGCCCGCCGGGTACCCGAACGCGGCACGAACCGCCCAACACTCTGGAGACAGCCATGAGCGAACAACAAGCCCCCGAACACCAGCCGCTGAAGACCTACTACCCGTCGGCCCAGGCGGTGGACGGCGCGCGCATCTCGGGCATGGACGCGTACCGCGCGCTGGTGGACGAGGCCGAACGCGACTTCGAGGGTTTCTGGGCCCGCCTGGCGCGCGAGGGGCTGAGCTGGCACAAGCCCTTCACCCACACGCTGGACGCCAGCGGCGCGCCTTTCTACAAGTGGTTCACCGACGGGCTGATCAACGTGTCGTACAACTGCCTGGACCGCCACGTGGAGGCCGGCAAGGGCGAGCGCACGGCCATCGTGTTCGAGTCCGACGACGGCAAGGTCACGCGCGTGAGCTACCGCGAGCTGCTCGATCGCACCTGCAGGATGGCCAACGGCCTCAAGAGCCTGGGGGTGAAAAAGGGCGACCGCGTAGTGATCTACATGCCCATGTCGGTCGAAGGGGTCGTGGCCATGCAGGCCTGCGCGCGCATCGGCGCCACCCATTCGGTGGTGTTCGGCGGTTTCTCGGCCCAGTCGCTGCGCGACCGTATCGAGGATGCCGGCGCGGTGCTGGTGATCACCGCCGACGAGCAGCGCCGCGGCGGCAAGTCGCTTGCGCTGAAGGCCATCGTCGACGAAGCCCTGGCGCTGGGCGGCTGCGACACCGTGCGCAACGTGGTCGTGTATCGCCGCACCGGCGGCAACGTGGCCTTCAATCCCAAGGGCGACCTGTGGCTGCACGAGCTGGTCGAGGCGCAGAGCACGCAGTGCGCGCCGGAGTGGGTCGAGGCCGAGCATCCCCTGTTCCTGCTCTATACCTCGGGGTCCACGGGCAAGCCCAAGGGCGTGCAGCACTCCACGGCGGGTTATCTGCTGTGGGCACAGCTGACCATGCAGTGGACCTTTGACATCCGTCCCGACGACCTGTTCTGGTGCACGGCGGACATCGGCTGGGTCACCGGGCATACCTACATCACCTACGGGCCGCTGGCCTGCGGCGCCACCGAGATCGTGTTCGAGGGCGTGCCCACCTTCCCGGACGCGGGCCGGTTCTGGAAAATGATCCAGGACCACAAGGTCACGATCTTCTACACCGCGCCCACGGCCATCCGCTCGCTGATCAAGGCGGCCGAGGCGAACCCCTCGGCGCATCCGCGCAATTACAAGCTCGATTCGCTGCGCATCCTGGGCACCGTGGGCGAGCCGATCAACCCCGCCGCCTGGGAGTGGTACTACGAGAACATCGGCGGCAGCCGCTGCCCGGTGGTCGACACCTGGTGGCAGACCGAGACGGGCGGGCACATGATGACCCCGCTGCCTGGCGCCACCCCGATGGTGCCGGGCTCGTGCACCCTGCCGCTGCCGGGCGTGTTCGCCGAGGTGGTCGACGAGACCGGGCACGACCTGCCCTGGGGTACCGGGGGCATCCTGGTGATCAAGAAGCCCTGGCCGTCGATGATCCGCACCATCTGGGGCGATCCGGAGCGCTTCAAGAAGAGCTACTACCCCGAGGAGCTCAAGGGCTACTACCTGGCCGGAGACGGCGCCATCCGCGATGCCAACACCGGCTACTTCACCATCACGGGGCGCATCGACGACGTGCTCAACGTGTCGGGACACCGCATGGGCACGATGGAGATCGAGTCCGCGCTGGTGTCGCATCCGCTGGTGGCCGAGGCCGCGGTGGTGGGGCGTCCGGACGAGCTGACCGGCGAGGCCATCTGCGCCTTCGTGGTGCTCAAGCGCCCGGTGCCCACCGGCGAGGAGGGAGTGCAGATCGCCAACGAACTGCGCAACCACGTCGGGCGCGAGATCGGCCCCATCGCCAAGCCCAGGGACATCCGCTTCGGCGACAACCTGCCGAAGACACGTTCGGGCAAGATCATGCGCCGCCTGTTGCGCACCCTGGCCAAGGGCGAGCAGATCACCCAGGACACCTCGACCCTGGAAAACCCGGCCATCCTGGAGCAGCTGGCGCGCAACCACTGAAGCCCCGAGGAGGCGGGCGCGCAGCGTCCGCCTCCCTGGAGCCGGTGCGCGGCCGGCCGCCGCGGGGCAGCGGCCGCGCGCGCGGCCGGGAGCCCCGGCCTCAGGCGGCTGGCAGCGGCACCGCCAGCAGGCCGCTGCGCCCCGGCACGCTGCCCATGCCCACCTCGCGCACCGGAAGTTCACGCGGGTTCAGCGTGGCGGCGTAGCCGCCCAGCGTGCCGATGCGCACTCCGGCGGCCATCCAGCCCTGCAGCAGGGACTCGAACACGGGGCTGAGCTGGCCTCCCTCGAGTTCGGCGTGCAGCGTATAGACATGGTCACGCCCGTCCAGCGACAGGCGCAGCAGGTGTTCGGCCACGTTGTCGACGCGTATGCCGTCCAGTCCGATCAGCTCGTCCAGCGTGGGCAGCGTGGTGGGAAGCTGCGGAACCTCGAGCACCTGCTGGCCGACGCGCGGCAGGAAGGGCGCGTCGCCGCGGCAGTCGGAGGCCAGGCTGAAGCCCAGCTCCTGCTCGAGTTCATAGGCCTGCGGATTCATCTGCCAGCCGGCGGCGCCGTGCACTTCCGGCGCGCGCCCGAACACCTCGCCGAAGCGCTGGATCGCCAGCTGCAGCTGGCGTCGGGTCCAGTCGCGATCGCGGCGCGCCACATGGTCCTGCCACAGCACATGATCCCAGGTGTGCACGCCCACTTCGTGGCCGGCGCGCCAGCATGCGCGCATCGGCTCGGCGGCGCGCCGCCCGATGTCGGGGCCGGGCAGCAGCGTGCCGTACAGCAGGGTGCGCAGCCCGTAGTTGCTTCCCACCGAGGTGCGGCGCACCTTGGCCAGGAAGCCGGGGCGGAAGATGCGCTTGAGCGCGCGCCCGGTGTGGTCCGGGCCGAGGCTGAACAGAAAGGTCGCGCGCAGCTCGTGGCGCGCCAGCTGGCGCAGCAGCGCCGGCACCCCCTCGAGGGTGCCGCGCAGCGTGTCCACGTCGACCTTGAGGGCGATGCGGGGCATGAGGGGCTCGAAGATGCGCGGATCCGTCTCAGTTTCCGGTCTCGTCCACCAGCGCGCGGGCCTGCGCGATCTGGCCGCGGTAGGCCTCGAAGATCTTGCGCAGCGCCGTGTCCATGTCGGCGCGCGGCGCCCAGGACAGGTCGCGCATGGTGTTGGTGATCTTGGGCACGCGGTTGGACACATCCTGGTAGCCGGCGCCGTAGTAGGCGCCCGAGCTGGTTTCCACCAGCCGCACCTTGTGCGCGGTCTCGGCGTACTCGGGAATGCTGGCGGCCATGCGCAGCATGCGCTCGGCAAGGTCGCGCACCGAATGGTTGTTCGCGGGATTGCCGATGTTGTAGATCTGCCCGCTGGCCACCCCGGCCGGGTTCTCGATGATGCGCATCAGCGCGTCGATACCGTCGTCGATGTCGGTGAAGGCGCGCTTTTGCATGCCGCCGTCGACCAGGCTGATGTTCTCGCCGCGCACGATGTGGCCCAGGAACTGGGTGACCACGCGCGAGCTGCCTTCCTTGGCCGAGAAAATGGTGTCCAGCCCGGCGCCGATCCAGTTGAAGGGGCGGAACAGCGTGTAATCCAGCCCTTCCTGCTGGCCGTAGCCGGCGATCACGCGGTCCATCAACTGTTTGGAACAGGCGTAGATCCAGCGCGGCTTGTTGATGGGGCCATACACCAGCGGCGAGGCTTCCGGGTCGAATTCCCCGTCCGGGCACATGCCGTAGACCTCGGAGGTGGAGGGGAACACCAGGCGCTTGCGGTGCTTGACGGCCGCGCGCACGATCGGCAGGTTGGCCTCGAAGTCCAGTTCGAACACGCGCAGCGGAGCCTTCACGTAGGTGGCCGGCGTGGCGATGGCCACCAGCGGAAGGATCACGTCGCACTTGCGCACGTGGTATTCGATCCATTCCTTGTTGATCGTGATGTCACCCTCGAAAAAATGGAACCGCGGCTTGTCCAGCAGGTCGGCGATGCGGTCGGTGTTCATGTCCATGCCGTAC
>DAIDHU010000587.1 GCA_027451915.1 Thiomonas sp.
TGGGGCGTTTCGTCGCCGGCCTGGTGACCGCCCACTGGGACTGGCAGGTGGCCTTCGTGGTACTCGGGCTGGTCAACGCCGCCTTCGTGCCCCTGGTCGCCCTCGGTCTGCCGCGCTCGACTCGCTTCCGCGCCAGCGCCAGCCTGCGCGAGTCGCTGTCCGGCCTGCCGCGGCATCTGCGCAACCGGCTGCTGCTGGGCAGCTACGTGATCGGCTTCGGCATCCTGTTCTCGCAGGTCTGCACCTTCACCTACGTGACCTTCCACCTGGCCGCGCCGCCCTACGGTCTGGACCTGCGCCAGCTCAGCCTGCTGTTCACGGTGTACCTGGTCGGCATGCTGGTCACGCCGGTGGCGGGCGGGCTGGCCTGGCGCTTCGGCCAGCGCAGAGTGTTTTCCTGCGCGGTGGCGGCTTCGGCGTCGGGCATGCTGCTGACCCTGCTGCCGAGCCTGCCGGTGATCGTGGTCGGCCTGACCCTGAGCTCGGCCGGGGTGTTCATCGCGCAGAGCATGGCCACCTCGCAGGTGCCGAGCTTCGCGCGCGAGGCGCGCTCCAGTGCCGTCGGCCTGTACGTGATGTGCTACTACCTCGGCGGCAGCGTCGGCGCCTTCGCGCCCAGCGTGGTCTGGCTGCGCGCCGGCTGGCCCGGCTGTGTCGGGCTGGTGCTGCTGGTGCAACTGGTCATCGGCCTGACGGCGCTGCGCATCTGGCCGGCGCGGGGATCAGCGCAGCAGCCGGTCCATCACCCACAACCCCAGCCACAGCAGGCCTAGGTCCACTGCGTCAGGGAGATGGCACCCCCCGCCGAGGCGCCAAGGGGTACAGCGCTAGGCGCGGCGCGCAGCCCAGGCTGGCCGCCTGGGCAAGCGGCGCAACGACGCGATGGGCCCCTTGGCGCCTCGGCCCTGCGGGTGTGGACCCAGGCCTGCCCACTCGGCGTTGCAGGTCTTCGCCGGGTGCCCGACCCGGCTGTGCCCTGCGCCTTGATTGGGCAGGCCTGGGTCCACACGGGGGGGGGGGGCCCTTTCCCTGACGCAGTGGACTAGCAAGCCGGGCCAGCGCACAGGGCTTAACATGGACCCTTTGGATCCGAACCCGCAAGTACGAGGCAATCCGTGGACTCTCCCTCCGTGAAGCAAAGTCTGGAGCGCCTGCGCGAGGCGCTGGATTCCGGCGCCCCGCTGGATGCATCGCTGCGCGAAGAGCTCAGCGCGCTCGATGCCGACATCCGTCGCGCGCTGGGCGCGCCCGAGCCGGTGCAGGTGCGCGGGCTTGCGCCGCGCGTGCGGGAAATGTCCCTGCGCTTCGCGCAACAACACCCCACGGCCGCAGCGGTGCTTCGCGAACTGGGCATCCTGCTCGAGGGCATCGGCGCCTGACACCCGGCGGCGCTCGCCGCCCCCATTGCATGACTCAACGAATCCGCAGCTCCGAACAGGACTACCAGCCAGGCTATTTCATGGGCACCACGCCACCCGAGCCGGGCCATCCGGTGCAGGTGGCTCCGGGCGTGCACTGGCTGCGCATGTCCATGCCGATGGCGCTCGATCACATCAACCTGTGGCTGCTCGACGATGGCGATGCCTGGACCGTGGTCGACACCGGGCTGAACATCGACTCCACGCGCGAGGCCTGGGAACAGGTGTTCCAGCAGCACCTGCAGGGACGTCCGGTGGCGAGGGTGCTGTGCACCCACATGCACCCGGACCATGTCGGCCTGGCCGACTGGCTGTGCCGGCGCTGGAACGCTCCGCTGCTGATGACCCAGGGCGAATACCTCAGCGCTCGCATGGTCAGCGCCGGCATGGAGCCCACTGGCACCGAAGGCCTGGTCGAGCATTTCCGGGTGCACGGCGCGGCGCCGGAGCAATTGCAGGCGCTGGGCGCGCGGGGCAATTTCTACATGCGCATGGTGCCGTCTCTGCCGAGCGTGTTCCAGCGCCTCGACGACGGCCAGCGGCTGCGTATCGGCGAGCATGAATGGCAGGTGATCGTGGGCGGTGGGCACAGCCCCGAGCATGCGTCGCTGTGGTGCGCCGAGCAGCGCATGCTGATCTCCGGGGACCTGCTGCTGCCGCGCATCTCGACCAACGTGTCGGTGTATCCGATCGATCCCGACGCCGATGCACTGGGGCGTTACCTGCATTCCCTCGAGCGCTTCGACGCGCTCGACGCGGCCACGCGCGTGCTGCCTTCGCACGGCTTTCCGTTCAGCGGCGTGCATGGGCGGGTGCGCCAACTTCGCGAGCACCACGCCGAGCGCCTGGAGGCCGTGCTGCATGCCTGCGCGCAGCAGGCGCTGAGCGCGGCCGACATGATCCCGCTGTTGTTCCGGCGCCAGCTCGACACCCACCACCTGGGCTTCGCGCTCGGCGAGGCCATCGCGCATGCGAACCGGCTGTGGGCCGTGGGCGCGGTGCGGCGCGAGGCCGACGCCCACGGCGTGCTGCGCTTCGCGGCTCGCGAGGCGGCGAATCCGGCACGGGTGCAGGCGTTGGCGCGCACCGCCGCGGGCCTGGCGATGCCGCTGGCGGCCTGATCCGGCCGGCGCCCGGGCGGCATGCCCGGCTGGCGCGGCGCGCATCCCGCCGCACTGAGCCGCGCCCGCTCAGCGCGCTTCGACGCAGGACAGGTAGCCGCGCCCGGCGTACACCGGGTTGAAGTCGACGTCGGAGCGGTACTTGCACTGACGCACATAGTCGAGACGCACCCGGGCAGAGGTGTCGAGCCCGCCGCAATCGGCCTCCAGCACGCCGCCGGCGTACCGGATGTTGCGGCAACTGCGAAGGTAGGGCCCCGACGGGGTCCAGAGCTGGTCGCAGTGCAACTCACCGTCGACGTTGGACACCGTGGAGCCGGCGGCGCAGGCGTTGGCGTAGTCCAGTGTCGACGACCTGTAGGTCGTACCGTCGATGCGCATGCAGCGGCCCTGCAGCACACCACCGCGATAACGCACCGGGCTGCAGCTCTGCAGGTAGCTTCCGCCAGGCCGCTCGCAACGCAGCGTGCCGCCGTCGTTGACCACGTCGCCGCCGAAGCATGCCGGGTAGCTCAGCACGGACTCGACGCTCGCGCCGCTGGCGTCCTGGCATCGCGCCGACAATTCGAAGCTGCTGCCGTCGTAGCGGACGTCGGCGCAGGTCTGGCGGTACGTGCCGTCGGGCGCGGATAGCGAGCCCCACCTGCTGAATCCGCCGAAGTTGATCGCCGCTCCGATGATGTGGCCCAGGCCGATGAACTTTGCGATGCTTTCCGTGGGCACGCCGTCGTCGGCGGAGAAGAAGTCCATGTACGCCTCGACGATCTGGAAGGTGTAACTTCCCACGGCGAAACGCGCGGCCAGGTTGTCGGGCGAGAACGGGCTCCAGAAATACCCCGCCATCCCTCCCACGTTCAAGCCGAAGCCGAACGAGGTGTAGAGCAGGGAGACGCTCTTGCAGGCGATGGCGGACAGGCCGAAGGTGATGCTGGCGCAGACCATGAACTCCGAGTCGCCGGCTTGCGCAAGCGGGACGCCGAGCAGCGGCAGCCGGGCGTCTTGCGCGAACGGGTTCGCGGCCGAGGCGGACAACGTGGACGGGGGCATCAGGAACGAGCCCAGCGGGCTCGACACCGGCTGCCCGTCGATGCTGCCGGGCTTCGCGCTGATGTCGATGACCACCGGTCCATCGCCCGCGCGCGAGTAGCCGCCGATCACGTATTGCGCGTCGGCCGTCGGGGCGTCGCGCAGGAATTCGAAGGTACCCGGATCGGCGCCGAGCGGCGAGTCGATCGTGAACGTGCTGTCGCCGGGCGGCAGGTCGCCGACCTCGGCCCAGCGCTGGTACCCGGTACGGATGCGAAACCCGTGCAGCGGGGTCGGCAGGCTGTTGTGCACCGTGAACGTCGTCCGGGTGAGCAGCAGGGCACCCGGCGGCTGCGCCGTGGCGCCAGCGCTCGCGTTCATGGCGCTTGCACAAGCGGCGAGCAGCAGCGCGGCCGGGGCGATGCGGCGCGTGCATGACGGGACATGTCGCATGATGTTTCCCCTGGTTACAGGACACC
>DAIDHU010000588.1 GCA_027451915.1 Thiomonas sp.
GGGGCCGGGATCGAAAAAAATTCGCGGCGACAGCGATGAAATCGAAAAAAGCCAGGCGCGTCGGTCGCCGCGGCGCAGCACGCGCCCGGCGCACGCGGGCCCCTGCGGGCAACGCAAAGGTGATACAATCCGACGCATAGATTCGCACAAGACCGTTCTTCCAAGGTCTCGTCTGCAGCCCCGCAGGCCTTCCCCGGGCCCAGTTTCGCGAGCGGCTCGCTTCAGCCCCACCCCCAGCTGATAGTTCTTGAGTGTTTCTGTCTCCGGTAGCGCGTGTTGCGCCCGGAGTATGTTTGTTCATCTTTCATTTCCAAGGAAACACCATGACGATTCAGACCGGCACCGTGAAGTGGTTCAACGACGGCAAGGGCTTCGGCTTCATCGCTCCCAGCGATGGCGGCAAGGACCTGTTCGCGCACCACAGCGAAATCCGCAACGACGGCGGCTTCCGCACGCTGGCCGAAGGCGCGAACGTGCAATTCGAGGTCAAGAGCGGCCCCAAGGGTCCGCAGGCCACGAACATCCGCGCCATCTGAGGGCCTCTGGCCCCCGGGGTTCGGGCCTGGCCCGACCCGCGCGACAAAGCCTCGCCAGCTCGCGAGGCTTTTTTTCGGCCGGCGCGCGCGGCGCGGCCGGCTCAGGCCCCTCCCGGGGCCTGTCCGCTCAGGGGTGGCGGTCGGCGAACACGGCCGCGCGGTACACTTCCGCGCGCGCCTGCAACGCCAGCTGGATCGCGCGCCCGCGGTGCCCGCCGAAGCCGTCATCGCCATTGCGCGCCGCCCGCAACTGGGCGATCTGCGCGTCGATGGTCCGCATCGCCGCGATCAGATGGGGATGCCCGTCCAGCGATGAGCGAGGGTGCGGCACCACCACCACCGGGCGCTGCACGGGAGGCGCCTGCACGCAGCCGGCCAGCCCGGCGCCCGCGGCGAGCAGCAGCCAGGCGGTGGCGAGGCGCCGCCAGGCGCGGGCACGCTCAATCACGATGGTGATCCGCGAAACGCGCGGACTCGCGGATCTCCCGCCGCGCCTGCGCCAGCAGTCGCATGGCGCGGTCTCGGTGGCCGCCGAAGGCCGCCGGGCCATTGCTGGCCGCGCGCAGTTGCATCATGGCCTGGTAGGCCTCGCGGTCGGCCGCGACCAGATGCGGATGGTCATCCAAATCCGCGTAGGCGACGCCCGCGGCCAGGCCCAGGCCCAGCAGGGTGGCGGCGGCAACGGCGCGGCGCAGGCCGCGCGAGTGGAACTTCGGGAGCTTGTTCATCGTCGGATCGTAAGGGTTCTGGATCAGGAAGAGGGCGGGCGCGCTCGGCTGTTCAGGGTTCGGATGCTCCGCGGCTCAGCGGTCGTCATCGCCGCCCCGATGCCAGGGGCCGGGGTGATAGCCGTAGTAGCCGGGGCCGGGCACGAGCACATAGCAGCCACCCAGGCTGAGCAGCAGGCTGGCGGCCAGCAGCGCGCCGACCAGGCGCCGCAGGCGTCGATGCGGGCTCATCGCCCCACCTGGTGGCTGATGGCGTTTTCCTGCTGGTTCAGGCCTGCCTGCTGCGCCTTGGTGATGTAGCCGCCGTTGCTGCGGGCCATGGTGCGCTGCTCCAGGCGCGTGTTGCGCACCTGGGCGTGCAGGTTGCGCGCCTGCGCCCCCGTGAGCTCGCCTTCGCGGCGTTCATGGCGAATGCGCGCGTTCAGATGCTGGGTGCGGTCGAGCACCTGGTCGCGACGCGGATGCGCCCGCTCCCAGGAGGCGCCTGCGTGGGCGGCGGGGGCGAGCGCGCCCAGCGCGAGTGCGCACAGCAAGGCCGGTGCGGGAAGGTTTCGTCGGTTCATGAAGGGACTCCGCAAGGTGGGCGATCGGAACAATCGGCATGCATTGGAGGCCATAACGCGATGCGCGCGCGCATCCGCGACAGGCACCGGCTCCAAATTGCAAGAAAGTGTGACGAAATCAAGCCGGACTTGCACCGGCTCGCCGCCTCAGCCGCGCGCGGCGTCGGCGCGGATCATGTCCACCGCCTTCTCGGCCATCATGATGGCCGGAGCATTGGTGTTGCCCGAAACCAGTGTGGGCATGGCCGAGCAGTCGACCACGCGCAGGCCCCGCACGCCGTGCACGCGCAGGCGCGCGTCGACCACCGCCAGCGCGTCCGTGCCCATGCGGCAGGTGCCGCTGGGGTGGAAGATGGTGGCGCCGTTGTCGCGGCAGAACTCGAGCAGCGAGGCGTCGTCCTCCACCTGCGGCCCCGGCTTGACCTCGCGTTTGACGTAGGGGCGCATGGCCGGCGAGGCGGCGATGGAGCGCGCCGCGCGCAGCGCGGCCACGGCGGTGCGGCGGTCCAGGTCGGTGGCCAGGTAGTTGGGCTGCATCGACGGGGGCTCGAGGGGGTCGGTGCTGCGGATGCGCACGCGGCCTCGCGACTGCGGGCGCAGCTGGCACACCGACAGCGTGAAGCCCGAGAACGGGTGCACCGCGCCGCCCGCCATGTCGGCCGACAGCGTGGCCACGTGGAACTGAATGTCCGGCGTGGCCGACTCCTCGGGCAGCGCGCGCATGAAGCAACCCCCCTGGTTGATGCCCACGGCCAGGGGGCCGCTGCGCGCGAACAGCCATTGCAGGCCCAGTCGCGTGCGCCCGTACAGGCTGCGCAACTGATCGTTGGTGGTGATGGGGCGGGTGCACTCGTAGATCAGGCGCATCTGCAGGTGGTCCTGCAGGTTCTCGCCGACCCCCGGCAGGTCCACCGCCACCGGGATGCCCAGGCTGCGCAAATGGTCCGCGGGCCCGATGCCCGACAACTGCAGCAACTGCGGCGACAGCAGCGCGCCCGCGCTGAGCAGCACCTCGCCCTCGCAGCGTGCCTCGCACATGCGCCCATGGCGCAGGTAGCGCACGCCCACCGCGCGGTCGCCCTCCAGAATCAGCGAGGTGGCCTGTGCCTGGGTGAGCACGCGCAGATTGGGACGCGAGCGCGCCGGGGCGAGGTAGGCCTTGGCGGCGCTGCAGCGCCAGCCGCGCCAGGTGGTGAGCTGGTAGTAGCCGGCGCCTTCCTGGCGCGCGCCGTTGAAATCCTCCGTGCGCGGAACACCCTGTTGCGCGGCGCCCGCGATGAAGGCCTCGATGAGTTCGTGGCGCGCGCCGACGTCGGAGACTTTGAGCGGGCCGTCGCCGCCGTGGAAGGTGCTGGCTCCGCGCTGGTTGTGCTCGCTCCGAATGAAGTACGGCAATACCTGGTCGTAGCCCCAGCCTTCATTGCCCAGCTCGGCCCAATGCTCATAGTCTTCTCGCTGGCCGCGGATGTAGATCAGGCCATTGATCGAGCTCGATCCTCCCAGGGTCTTGCCCCGCGGCCAGTAGATGCGCCGCCCGTTCATGTTCGGGTCGGGATCGGTGTGGAAGCACCAGTTGTAGCGCTTGCTCCACATGGTCTTGCCGTAGCCGATGGGCAGGTGGATCCAGAAAGATCGGTCGGCCGGCCCGGCCTCGAGCAACAGCACGCGCGTGTGGGGATCCTCGCTCAGCCTGCCCGCCAGCGTCGAACCCGCGGACCCCGCGCCTACTACGATGTAGTCGAACTGCTCAGCCATCCAGCCGCTCCTCGATGCCTTGTTGTGGGCCTGCCCGCGAGGGGAGCGCCCCGGATCTCGCCAGACCCTCTGGATGGAATGGTAGTTTGGTTAAAAGTGGAACGCAACGTTTCAAAAACACTTTTTCGACATGTCCGAGACAACTGTCATTCCCGCACGCTTCGCCCACGCCCCGGAAGGCTCCGACAGCGGCTCCACGAGTTCGTCCGCCGAGCGCAGCCTGCGCCTGCTGTCCTTCATCGCGGATGCGGGGCGGGCGCTCAGCCTGGCCGAGCTGGCGCAGGCGCTGGGCCTGCCCAAGGCCACGGCCCACCGTTTGTGCAATCAGTTGCTGGAACTGGGCTATATCGTTCGGGACATCGACGAGCGCCACTTCGCCGTGGGCCCGGCCCTGCGCAAGCTGGCCTTCGACTCCCTTTCGCACTCGACGGTGCGGGGCCTGCGCCACGCGGTGCTCACGGACCTGGTCGAGCGCGTGGGCGAGACCTGCAACTTCACCACCCTGGACGGCGTGGAGGTGATGTACCTCGATCGCGTGGAGGCGCCGTGGCCCTGGCGCCTGACCCTCGATGTGGGCGTGCACGTTCCGCTGCACTGCACGGCCAGCGGCAAGTTGTTCCTGGCCTCGATGAGCAGGGAGCGGCGTTCGCGCGTGCTGGGCCAGCTCACCCTGCGCTCGCTCACCGCCAATACCCTGACCGATGCCGCGGCCTTGCGCGCCGATTGCGAACGCATCGCGGAGCGCGGCTATTCGGTGGACAACGAGGAGTTCATCCCCGGCCTGGTCGCGGTGGCCGTGCCGGTGCGCGACCGCTCCGGCGAAACGCGCGCGGCCATGGCCGTGCACGCGCCGGTGGCCCGCATGTCGCTGGCGCAGATGCTGGAGCATCTGCCCGCGCTGCAGGAAGCGGCCGCGCGCATGACCGAGTTGCTTTGAGCGGTTTTCGGGACCCCACCGCCTAGGGATTACCCTATGATTCGGGTAAACCATGAGGCACATCATGCAATCCCGTTCCGCAAGCTCCTTGTTTCCCGCCGCCGCGCAAGCCTGCGCGCCCGCCACCCCGACCCTGCTGCGCCGCGGCGCGTGGCTGCCGGATGCGCCCCGCGGCACCGCCGGGCAGGCCCTGCGCCCGGTCACCGTCACCGGCCAGCCGGTGCGCGAGGTCCTGCGCGGACTGCTGGCGATGCTCCAGCGTGCGCGCGCACTGAACTCCCACGCTGTGTAAACAGGGTGGGTCGGACCGGCGGGCGCCGGTCCCCTGCGGCCTGCGGCTGATAATGCAGGCATGCACACGCTGTTGATCGACACTGCCGCGCTGGACGCCGAGGCCTGGAGCCAGGTAGTGCAGGGCGGCGCCCTGCCGCGGCTGCTGCGCGCCCTGCGCATGGCCCATGTCGGGACCCGCGAAGCCCTGCGCGAGGACGCGCAGGCCGCGTGGTTGAGCCCTGCCGAACGCTGGATGCGCCGGGCGCTCGGACTGGACAAGCCGGAACTGCATGCCCCCGAGCAACAGGCCCCCTGGGGGGCGCTGGCCGCGGTGGGCGCGAAGCTGCAACCGGGCTCGCGGGCCTGGGCGCTGGCCTTGCCCGCGCACCTAGTGCTCGGGCGCGACAGCCTGCAACTGGCGGATCCCTCGCAACTCGCGCTCGACGCGGGACACGCTCAGGCCCTGTTGCAGGCGGTGCTGCCGCTGCTACAGGAGCAGGCCTGGGACATGGTCCCAACGCGTCCCGGGTGCTGGCTGGTGTCCCACCCCTCGCTGGAGCAGGTGCTCACCGCGGATCCATTGCGCGCGGTCGGCCGCAACGCGGCGAGCTGGATGCTTGGCGGCCAGGCCGCCGCGCCCTGGCGCCGCCTGCTCACCGAAATCCAGATGGTGTGGGCCTCCCATCCGGTGAACGATGCCCGGCGCGAGGCCGGGCTGCCGGAGGTGAACACCCTGTGGCTGCACGGCTGCGGGGTGCTGCACGCGCTGCCCAGCAACCCCTTTGTGCTGGACGAGCCCGAGCGCGGGGTCTGGCGCGACGCCGGCAGCGCCTGGCTGGGCGCGTTGGCCGACGGGCTTCCCGCGTTGAGCGCGTCGCGCCATCCGCATTCCCTGCGTGTTCTGCAATTGCGCAGCCACGATGCGCTGCGAGCGCCGCAGGCCTGCGCGGAACTCGACGAACTGGCGACCGGGCGCCTGGGTGCCGCGTTGCGTGAACATGCCGCGGTACGCTTGGTCCTGGCCGGCTCCCGGTCCTGGGTGGATCTGGAATTGCGCGCCTCGCGCTCCTGGCATTTCTGGCGCGACGCGGCGGCCCGCACCTGGCTGGACGCTTTGTGAGGGCCGGATCGGCGCGGCATGTTCCCGGCCCCGCGCTCCCCCCTGGCGACCGCCCCCAATCCATGTTTGCTTCATAACCCGGCATGCGTTTCATCGTCCGAGATCCCTCTCCCCGCAACGTGCATCGCCTGCAAAGCGCCGGGGTGCATCCGCTGCTGGCCCGGCTGCTGGCCGGACGCGGCGTCAGCGAGCCCGAGCAGGCCCAGCCGCAGATGAGCTCGCTGCTGTCGCCGGCGCTGCTGCTGCACGCCGACGCCGCGGCGCGCGCGCTGGCCGACGCCATCGCGGCCGGCGAAACCCTGTGCGTGGTGGCCGACTACGACTGCGACGGCGCCACCGCCTGCGCGGTCGCCCTGCGCGGGCTGCGCATGCTGGGGGCGAGCGTGGACTACGTGGTGCCCAATCGCTTCACCACCGGCTACGGCCTGTCGCCCGCCGTGGTGGACCTGGTCGCGCAGCGCCCGCGGGGGCGCCCCGACTGGATCATCACCGTCGACAACGGCATCGCCAGCATCGACGGCGTGCGTCGCGCCCACGAGCTGGGCATGCGCGTGCTGATCACCGACCACCACCTGCCGGCGGCCCAGCTTCCGCAGGCCGACGTGATCGTCAACCCCAACCAGCCCGGCTGCACCTTCCCGAGCAAGAACCTGGCCGGGGTGGGCGTGATGTTCTACGTGTTGCTGGCCTTGCGGGCCGAGCTTCGCGGGCGTGGCGTCTTCGACGCGGCCGGCCAGCCCCGCCTGGACAGCCTGCTGGACCTGGTCGCGCTGGGCACCGTGGCCGACGTGGTGCGTCTGGACGCCAACAACCGCCTGCTGGTGGCGCAGGGCCTGCGGCGCATGCGCGAGGGCAGGCTGCAGCCCGGGCTGCGCGCGCTGTTCGCCGTCACCGGGCGCGAGCTCGCGCGCGCGGGTTGCTTCGACCTGGGCTTCGCGCTCGGCCCGCGCATCAACGCCGCCGGGCGCCTGGCCGACATGACCGTGGGCATCGAGTGCCTGAGCACCGACGACCACGAGCAGGCGCTGCAACTGGCGCAGAGCCTGGACGCCATCAACCGCGAGCGCCGGGGCATCGAGCAGCGTATGCGCGAGCAGGCCCAGGCGGCGCTGGAGCCCCTGCAGGCCGGGCAGTAGGTCGATCGCCGCGCCAGCATCTGCCTGTACGGTGCCGAATGGCACGAGGGCGTGGTGGGCATCGTGGCCGGCAGGCTCAAGGAGCTCCACCACCGACCCACCTTCGTGTTCGCCCCCGGCGGCGACGGCCTGCTGCGCGGCTCCGGCCGCTCCATCCCGGGTTTTCACCTGCGCGACGCGCTGGATCTGATGTCCAAGCGCGAGCCCGGGCTGCTGCTGCGCTTCGGCGGGCACGCCGCGGCTTCCGGATGCAGCATCGCGGCCGACGGCTTCGAGCGTTTCGCGGCGGCCTTCGAGGCCGTGGCCGCGCAATGGCTGTCGCCCGAACTGCTGGCCCGCCAGCTGGAGGTGGACGGCGAGCTCGAGGCCGAATGGTTCGACGTGGAAGTGGCCTCGCTGCTGCAGGAGCAGGTCTGGGGCCAGGGCTTCGCGCCGCCGGTGTTCGCCAGCGACATCGAGGTGGTGCAGCAAAGCCAGTTCGGCAACGGTCACTTGCGCGCCCGCGTGCGCACGCCCGGGCAGCGCGGATCGGCGCTGCGCGAGCTGGTGGCCTGGAATCGCAGCGAATTCCTGCCGGAGCGCTCGCGCGTGGCCTGGCGCCTGGAGGCCAACACCTGGCAGGGGCGCAGCAGCGCGCGCATGGTGCTGGAGGCGCTCGAGCAGGCCTGATCCCCGTCAGGCCCGCGGCGCGGGGAGCAGCCTGCGCCCCCGGGGCAGGCTATGCTGTGCGCCATGCAAGAGCCCGCGCCTTCACCATCCAAGTCCGAGCCCGTCGCCTGGGACATGCCCGGGGCGGCCGGCTGGCGCGCCGTGCTCGATGCCATGGGCCAGGGTGTGATGATCGCCGACGCGCGCGAGGCCGATTTCCCCTTGTTGTACGTGAACCCCGCGTACTGCCGGCTCACCGGCACCGCCGCCGAGCGCGCGCTGGGCGCGCGCCCCCGGTTCCTGCAGGACGAGGCGGGCGACCAGCCGGCGCTGCAGGAGGTGCGAGCCGCGCTGGCCGAGGCGCGCTCCTGCCAGGTGGAGTTGTGCAACCGGGGCAGCGACGGCCGCGAGACCTGGGTCTGGCTGCAACTGTCCCCGCTGCCGGCGGGCGGATCCGCGCGCGCGCGTCCGCGCTACTACCTGGGCCTGCTCGAGGATGTCACGCGGCGCCGCGAGCAGCAGCGCGAACACGAAACCACCCAGGGCCTGTACCGCGCGCTGCTGGCCGAGGAGGAACTGGTGCTGTCGGCCGGCGACCTGGGCGACATGCTGCAAAGGGCCTGCGAGCGCCTGGCCGACTCCGGGCTGTTCCAGGCCGTGCTGGTGGGGCGAGCCGGGCAGCAGGGTTTCGTGGACCTGCTGGCGCAGGCGGGCAGCGCGCACGTGGGCGAGGACTGGTACCGGCCCAACGTGCTGGGCGATCAGTCCGAACGCAGCCTGGCGGCGCGCGCCTGGAACACCCGCACGCTGCAGTTCAGCAACGATTACCTGGCCGACGCCGGGCTGGGGCAGTACCGCGAAAGCGTGCGCCGCCTGGGCATGCGCGCGGTGGCCATGGTGCCGATTCCGCGTGGCGGCCATCGCTGGGCGCTGCTCGGCGTGGCGTCCGCGAGCGCCGGAGTGTTCACCCCCGCCGTGCTGGAACTGCTGGAGCGGGTGGCGCGCCTGCTCGGCCACGCGCTGGACGCCTTCGACCTTCGCCGCCGCCTGCAGCAGGAGCACCACCATATCTCCTGGCTGGCCGAGCACGACCCCCTGACCGGGCTGCTCAACCGGCGCGGCCTGCGCTCGCGCCTGCAGGACCTGCTGGCGCAGGCCGATGCCCAAGGCGGTTTCGTCGCCTTGGGCATCCTGGACTTCGACGATTTCAAGCAGATCAACGACAACCACGGACATGCCGCCGGCGACGCGCTGCTGCGCACCGTGGCCGCGCGCCTGGTCGAGGCCGTGCGCTCCTCGGACATGGTGGCGCGCCTGGGCGGAGACGAGATCGTGCTGGTCATGCAGGGCATGGTGGCGCGCGAGGATCTGGAGCCCATGCTCACGCGCATTCGCCAGTGCATCGTCGATCCGGTGACCCTGCCGCCGGGCGACAGCGTGCTGCAGATCCGCGCCAGCCTGGGCCTGACCGTCTACCCCGAGGATTCGAGCGACCCCGACGAACTGCTGCGCCATGCCGACCAGGCGCTGTACGCGATCAAGCGCCAGCCGCGCGGCAGCGATGCACCCTTCTGGCGCCTGTACCAGCCCGAGGTGGATCGCGACCACTACCAGCACCTGCGCCTGGTGCGCGAGCGTTTCGGCAGCGGCGGGCTGCGCGTGCACTACCAGCCGGTGGTGGACATGAGCAGTTCCCGCGTGGTCGAGGTGGAAGCGCTGGCGCGCCTGGACGATGGCCACGGGCGCCTGATCGGGCCGCTGGATTTCATCCACCAGCTCGGTCGCGACGGCCTGGTGGCGATGACCGTGGCCGTGCTGCGCCAGGCCGCCGAGGACGCGCTGCGCTGGCAGCGCGAATGCGGTGCCGAACTCGCCGTGGCGGTCAACATCGATCCGCTTCTGCTGGCCTCCGGCGAGGCGCTGGACACCGTTCGCCAGGTGGCGGCCAGCAGCGGCCTGCCGCCGCAGCGCATGGTGCTGGAACTGCTCGAGCACAACGACTTCCTGTCCTTCGCCAGCGCGCAGGACACGCTGAGCGCGCTGCGCGCCTTCGGCTGCCGCATCGCGCTGGACGACGTGGGCAGCGCCTACTCCTCGCTGCTGCGGGTGAAGGAGCTGCCCATCGACATCATCAAGCTGGACCAGGGCTTCATCCGCGGGCTGGCCGACAACCCGCAGGACCTGCGTTTCGTGCAAAGCCTGGCCCAGCTGGCGCGCGGCCTGGGGGTGGATTTCGTGGCCGAGGGGGCGGAGACGCCCGACATCGTCGACGCCCTGCGCGCGCTGCGCGTGCCGCAGGCCCAGGGCTGGGGCATCGCCCGCCCCATGCCCGCGCCGGAGTTCGAGGCCTGGCTGCGCGCCTGGCAGCCGCGGCGCGCGCCGCGCCAGTCCGGGCTGCTCAGCTGCGTGGCGGAGCAACTGGTGGCGCTGGATACCGACCTGCTGATCGCGCGCCACTATCCGGAGCCCAAGCCGCCGCTGATCATGAGCCGCGAGCCCTCCGAAGGCCCCGTCGGGCGCTGGCTGCGGGCCTCGGGCCTGAGCGCGCAGCACCCGCTGTCCATGGCTTACACCGAGTTGTACGCGATGTTCCGCGACTGGATGGCGGCCGGTCCCGACGCGGACGACGCGATGGCCCAGTCGGCGCTGGACCACCTGCTGCGCTGCGCCGGCGATTACCTGCGCGCGCAGGCCTGATCAGGCCCGCGGGGTTTCCTGCAGCATGCCGTGCTGCAGATGCAGCGCGCGGCCGCAGCGGGCGGCCAGCGCCGCGTCGTGCGTGACCAGCACCATCGCGCTGCCGTGTTCGCGCGCCATGGCCTCGATCAGCCGGAACACCACGTCGGCGGAATCGGCGTCGAGGTTGCCGGTCGGCTCGTCGGCCAGCAGCAGCGCCGGCTGGGTGACCAGCGCGCGCGCCAGCGCCACGCGCTGGCGCTCGCCGCCCGAGAGTTCGGCCGGGCGGTGGCGCAGGCGCGCGGCCAGCCCCACCTGCTCCAGCAGCGCCACCGCGCGCTGCTGGGCCTGAGAGGCCGCCACGCGGCGTATGCGCAAGGGCATCATCACGTTGTCCAGGGCGCTGAACTCGGGCAGCAGGTGGTGGAACTGGTAGACGAATCCCACATGGCGGTTGCGCCACTGGCCCTGCTGCGCCGGCGACATGCCGGCCCAGCTGCCGCCGCAGACCTCGATGTGCCCCGCGTCCGCGAGGTCGAGTCCGCCCAGCAGGTGCAGCAGGGTGCTTTTGCCGGAGCCCGAGGCCCCCGTGATGGCCAGCGACTGGCCTGCCTGCAGGCGCAGCGAGGCGCCCGCGAGAACTTCCACCGTCTGCGGCCCGCCGGCGTAGCGCTTGCGCACGTCGCGCGCCTCCAGCACGTATTGCGCGCTGTCACTCATGCATTGCCCTCCGGAGCAAGTTGCGGCCGGTACTCCGGCACCAGGGACGCCAGCAGCTGCTTCACCGCGGCGGCTTCGGGCTCCTCGCCGCCGATGGCGATGCGCCGTTGCAGTTGGTCCAGATCCACGCGCGGTCCCTCCACGTCGCTGTGGCGCGCCACGCGCAGCTTGGGATGCGGGGTGGGCAGCGTGGTCTCGTCGTCGGCCAGCAGTTCCTCGTACAGTTTCTCGCCCGGGCGAAGCCCGGTGAACACCACCGGAACCTCGTCCTCGTCGCGCCCGGACAGCCGGATCATCAGGCGGGCGAGCTCGACGATGCGCACCGGCTCGCCCATGTCGAGCACGTAGATCTGGCCGCTGTCGCCCATCAGCGCGGCCTGCAGCACCAGCTGCGCCGCCTCGGGGATGGTCATGAAATAACGCACGATGTCCGGGTGCGTGACCGTGACCGGGCCGCCGGCGGCGATCTGCTGCTCGAAACGCGGCACCACGCTGCCGCTGGAGCCCAGCACGTTGCCGAATCGCACGGCCACCATGCGCGTTCCCGGGTGCTCGTGCGCCAGCGCCTGCAGCGCGCGCTCGGCCAGGCGCTTGCTGGCGCCCATCACGTTGGTGGGGTTCACCGCCTTGTCGGTGGACACGAGCACGAAGCGCCGCGCCCCGCTCTGCGCGGCGGCACGCGCCGCGTGGATCGTGCCCAGCACGTTGGTGCGCAGCGCCTCGATCGCGTTGTCCTGCTCCATCAGCGGCACGTGCTTGTAGGCCGCGGCGTGGAACACCACCGCCGGGCGCTGGCGCTCGAACAACACGCGCAGGCGCGTGGCGTCGCGCACGTTGGCGGTGAGGAACACGGCCGGCATGTCCGGGTGGCGCGCGCGCAGCTCCTGCTCGAGCTGGTAGATGGCGAACTCCGACATGTCCAGGCACACCAGGCGACCCACCCCGAAGCGCGCGATCTGGCGGCAGAGTTCCGAGCCGATGGAGCCGCCCGCGCCGGTGACCAGCACGCATTGCCCGGCCAGCAGATCCGACAGGCCGCGCACGTCCAGCTGCACCGCGGCGCGGCCCAGCAGGTCGTCGAGTTCCAGGTTGCGCGGCGCGGCCGAGGCCGCGCCCTGCTGCAGCCAGTCGTCTGCGCGTGGCAGGGTGAGCAGCGCCAGGCGGGCCCCGCTGGCCTTCTCCAGCAGCAGACGGCGCGTGGCCGAGCCGGCGCTGCCCGCCACCAGCGCATGCTGGGCGCCGAATTCGCGCGCGACCTCGCCCAGCGCGCGCGGCGGCCCGAGCACGGGAATGTCCTGCAGGCGCGCGCCGGCCTCCGCCTCCAGCGGGCTGTACACCGCCACCGCGCGCCACAGGCGCGTGGCGCGCAGGCTTTGCAAGGCCGGCGCCGCGTCGTCCACGCTGCCCAGCAGCAGCAGCGGCCTGGCCTCACCCGGCGCGCCGCGGTGGCTGCGCTCGGCCAGCTGGCGTTGGGCCAGGCGGACCGCCAGCAGAGCCCCGCCGGCCAGCAGCGGGTGGATGAGCACGATGGAACGCGGGAAATTCGGCACGCGCAGGACCAGCAGTACGGCGGCCAGCGCCAGCGCGGCCACCGCGCAGGCGCGCGCCAGGCGCCACACGTCGGGCAGGCTGGCGTGGCGCCAGGCGCTGCGGGAGATGCCGAAGCGGTCCAGCGCCACGCCCCAGGCGAGCTCCGCGATGGGCAGCGTCACGGCGACGATGTGCAGCACGTTGGCCGGCGCGTTGTTGCGCAGCAGGCTGAAGCGAAACACGAAGGCCGCCAGCCAGGTCAGCGCGACCAGCGCGGCGTCCAGCAGCGCGGCGGCTCTCGCGCGTCGCCAGGTTTGCGCGAGGCGGCTCATGCGCTCGCACCACCCACGAGTCGCAGGCCGCGCAGCACCAGCTCGCACACCCGGCCGAGCTG
>DAIDHU010000589.1 GCA_027451915.1 Thiomonas sp.
CGCATCGAGGCCGCCGTGCTGCGGCGCATGCAGGGCATGTCCTACGCGGACATCGCCTTCGAGGTGCTGCATCCGCTGCTGGCGCCGATGCCGGCCGGGGATCTGCGCGATCTGCTGCGCGCCACCTACACCGCGCAGGCCTTCGGCAGCCCCGACATCATCCGCCTGCAGCGCCTGGACGCCGGCATCGGCCTGCTGGGGGTGTCGCAGGGGCCGACGCTGGCCTTCAAGGACATGGCCATGCAACTGCTGGGCGGGCTGTTCGAGCGCGCGCTGGCGGCGGCCGGCGCCGAGCTCAACATCCTGGGCGCCACCTCGGGCGACACCGGCAGCGCGGCCGAATACGCGATGCGCGGGCGCCGCGGCATCCGCGTGTTCATGCTCTCGCCCTTCGGGCGCATGAGCCCGTTCCAGACCGCGCAGATGTACAGCCTGGACGAGCCGAACATCCACAACATCGCCGTGCAGGACGTGTTCGACACCTGCCAGGACATGGTGAAGGCCGTGTCGGCGGACCTGGAGTTCAAGCGCCGCTGGAAAATCGGCACCATCAACTCCATCAACTGGGCGCGCGTGGCCGCGCAGGTGGTGTACTACTTCGCCGGCTACCTGCGCAGCGTGCGCGAAGTGGGCGAGCCCCTGGACGTGACCGTGCCGTCGGGGAATTTCGGGAACATCCTGGCCGCCCACGTGGCGCGCGAGATGGGCCTGCCGCTGCGTCGCCTGGTGCTGGCCACGAACGAGAACAACGTGCTGGACGAGTTCCTGCGCACCGGGGTGTACCGGCCGCGCGGGCCCGAGCAGACCCACCAGACCTCCAGCCCGTCGATGGACATCTCCAAGGCCTCGAACTTCGAGCGCTTCGTGTTCGACCTGCTCGGGCGCGACGGAGCGCGCACGCGCGACCTGTTCGAGCGCCAGCTGGCCCAGCAGGGGCGCTTCGACCTGTCGGCCGATGCGGCCTTCGCGCGCATGCGCGAGGGCATGGCCTCGGGCAGCAGCGACCATGCCACGCGCGTGCGCACCATCCGCGAGACCTTCGAGGCCAGCGGGGTGGTGATCGATCCGCACACCGCCGACGGCGTGGCCGTGGCGCGGCGCCACCTGGAGCCCGGCGTGCCCATGCTGGTGGTGGAGACGGCGCTGCCGGCCAAGTTCGAGGCCACCATCCGCGAGGCCATCGGGCGCGACCCGCAGCGCCCCGAATCGGCGAAGGACCTCGAATCGCGTCCCCAGCGTTTCGTGGTCATGAAGCCGGATGTCGAGGCGCTCAAGGCCTATATCGTCGAGCATTGTTGATCCCCGGCGCGCGGGCTGGACATGTTCGTCGTCGGCTTCTGCGGATATTCCGGGAGCGGAAAGACCACGCTGATCGAAGCGCTGCTGAAGGAATTCGCCCGACGCGGGCTGCGTGTGTCGGTGATCAAGCACGCGCACCACGGATTCGAGCTGGATCATCCGGGCAAGGATTCGTGGCGCCATCGCAAGGCCGGGGCTTTCGAGGTGCTGGTGGCCTCTCCCCATCTGCTGGCCCTGCAGCGGGAGACGCCGCAGGCCCAGGAGTACGAGCCTGGCGATCTGCTGCGGCGCCTGGACCCTGTGGACTGGGTTTTCGTCGAGGGTTTCCGGCAATCCGCGATTCCCAAGATCGAAGTCTGGCGCGCTGCCGCTGGAAAATCGTGGAGGTGGCCGTCGGATGCCACCGTCCTGGCCCTGGCCAGCGACGGCACGTCGCCCTCCGGGGAGGACTCCGCCGCGGAGGGTGCTGAGGCCGCCGAGGCTGGCGATGCCGCGCTCGCGCGGGGGTCACGCCATCCTGTCGTGCTGGATCTGCAAAATCCGCGCGGGATTTCGGACTGGCTCATCGCGCATTGCCGGTATTTTATTTTCAAGCCGGAATCATAATTTTTCACGCCCTGCCGAATGCCTGGGTGGCGAATGCCGAATGGCCTGCGAATGAGATTTTCCTTGCCCTTTCATGACAAATTTGGAGGAGTCCATCGATAATTCGATGACTCGCTGCGCGATAAGTATTTCGCGCCGTTTCTTCGAATATTAAAAATCAGGGGGCGAGCATATGAACGGTTCGCAGAGCATGGCTCTGGCGCCGCGGAATCCCATCCCCGGCGTGCAGGGCACCGTCGGCCGTTCAAGGGTTCTGCATCGCCTCGCGCGGGTCACGGCCTTCGCCGGGTTGCTGGTCTGCGCCGCATGGGGCAGCGCGAACGCGGCGGGTTTCGTGGTGGGTGTGGGCAGCAGCTCCGTGCCCATCGGAGCGCTGGCCCTGTCGGGGAGCACGGTGGAAGTCGACGGGACCCTGGATCTGTCCCTCACCAAGACCGCGTCCACCATCGGATCGCTCAGCGGCGCGTCGACCGGGGTGATCGACCTGAACAACGCCGGGACCCCCGGGCTGATCATCGACAGCGCGAGCACCAGCTATGCCGGCACGATGAACGGCACCTCGGCCGTCGTGGACATCACCGGGGGCACCCAGGGCTTCACCGGCAACAACAGCTATTCAGGCAGCACCATCGTCGGCAGCGGCGCCACGCTTGCCTTGAGCGGCGCCGCCGCGCTGCCCAATTCCTCGGTGCAGGCCGATGGCACCCTGGACATTTCCGGCATGGGCAGCGCCGGCGTCCTTTCGATCACCAGCTTGTCGGGCTCGGGCCAGGTCGCGCTGGGCGCGGCCGAACTGGCCCTGAGCGCCTCCAGCGGCACCTACTCCGGAACCATCTCGGGAACCGGCAACCTCAGCCTCTACCCGGGCGGCAAGTTGACCCTGAGCGGCCAGAGCCCCTTCAGCGGACGGGTGAACATCTACCCCAGCTCCACCTTGTATCTGAGCGGCACGGCCTCGCTCGGCCAGGCCTTGATCGGGGACGCAGGCATCCTGGACATCTCCCAGACCAGCGCCGGAGCCTCCGTCGGGGCGCTCGAGGGAAACGGCAACGTCACGCTGGGCTCTCAGACCCTCACGATCAACAAGGGCGATTCGCAGTGGCTGATGGGGACCATCTCGGGCACCGGGGGCCTGCACATCGCCGGGGGCAACGAGATGCTCGCGCTGCCGCAGGCCTATCTGGGCCTGACCACCATCGACAGCGGGGCCACGCTGAGCCTGGTTGGCACCGGCACCGTGCTCGGGCCCATCGTGAACAACGGAAGCCTGGTCTTCGTCACCGCCAGCGACACCTACGCGTCGTCCATCCAGGGAACGGGAACCGTGGAAGTGCAAAGCGGCACCGCCACGCTGAGCGCGCCGAGCATGTACACCGGCGCCACGACCATCGACGCAGGCGCGACCCTCGACCTCACGGGATCCGGCTCGCTGGGAAATTCCGCCCTCGCTGACAACGGCACCCTGAACATCTCGGGCAGCACGGCCGGGGCGACCGTGGGCAGCCTCTCCGGCAGCGGATCCGTGCAACTCGGCGCCAGCACCCTGAGCCTGGCCGACGCCGCGGGCACGATGAGCGGAATCATCTCGGGAAGCGGCGGGCTGAGCCTGCTGGCCGGGCAGGAGATCCTGGCGAGCGCGCAAGGCTACCAGGGCATCACCACCATCCAGGGCGGGATCCTGGGCCTGGCGGCGGGCGCCAGCCTGAGTTCGCCCGTGCTGGTGCAAAGTGCCGGAACCCTGAGCAGCGATTCCGCCACCATCGCCGGCGCGGTGGACAACCTCGGCACCGTGACCGTGGGTTCGGCGAGCAGTCCCGGCGCCGTGCTGTCGGTGCAGGGCAATTACACCCAGGGTGCCGCGGGGGTGCTGCAACTGAGCCTGTCGCCGGGCGCCAACTCCCGGCTGGTGGTCACGGGCAGCAGCCTGGGCCTCAACGGCACGCTGCGCGTGGTCGCCACCCCCGGGAACTACCAGAAGGCCCAGTACATCCTGGTGCAGGCCCCCAGCACCACGACCCTGACGGGGACCTTCTCCCAACTGCAGGTCCAGGGTCTGGGCTCCCTGTACGGCTACAGCCTGAGCTACCTCAGCGACCCGCAGGTGCTGCTGAGCCTGTATCCGGTGGACACCTTCAGCACCGGGGCCTACACGCCCAACACCCGGGGCCCGGCCGTGGCGCTGAGCGGCGCGGTCGGCAATGCCACCGGCCCGCTGTACGACCGGCTCGCCACGCTCAACGGCTTGCCGACCCGGCAACTGTCCATGGCGCTGGACCAGATGGACGGCCAGATGTACGCCGAGACTCCGGGCTGGATGCTCCAGGGCGTCTCGTGGGCCTGGGAGCAGGTGTTCGCGCGCATGAACCTGTCGCAGCAGATCGATCCCCATGGAGTGCACAGCGTGTTCCTGATCGGCGACGCTCGGGCGAGCCACCTGCTGGGAGACGGCAACGCCGATTCGACCCGCGAGGGGGAGCAGGGCTTCATGCTGGGCGACCAGGGGCACCGCGGCCCATGGCACATGGGCGCGCTGGTCGGTGCGATGCACCTGGGTGCCCTGCGCAGCGGCGCGCTCGACAGCCTGAGCGCGTCCCTTTGGCATGGCGGGGCCTTCGCCTACCGCGACCTGGACGACGTGCGCCTGGGCGGGGTGCTGGGCTACACCCAGGGCCCCGTGAACACCATCGGCGCATCCCGCGAGGCCTACCTGCTGACCTGGCAGACCCGCGCGGGACGCACCTTCCACATGCCGCGGCGCAATCTTTCGCTGACCCCGCTGCTGGGCCTGAACCTGCAATACATGGTGTTGCAGTCCGTCACCGAGACCGACACCCAGCTCGGGCTGAACGTGCCTTCGCAATGTCAGTCCAGTGGCTTCGCGCTCGCCGAACTGCGCCTGGACAAGCGCTGGAAGCACTGGGGGGTGCAATGGACGGTCAGCGCCGGCGTCGGCGTACGCCATTGGCTCAAGCCGCCCGTGGACCACGTGAGCCTGCAATTCAACGGTATCCCCGGCTCGGTGTTCACCACCTATGGCGTGGCTCCCGACCGCAACGTGTACCAGGGCTCGGTGGGTGTGCGCGGCCACATCAACAAGCATTTGTACCTGGGGGCGACCTACGAGGGCCGCATCGGGCAGAGTACCCGCTCCAATGCGTTTACCCTGCGGGCGGTCTGGCATTTCTGAGTCGGCGTGGCGCGCGCGGGTCGCTGGATGGATTGCGCCCGGGTTGCGTGGCCGATTGGCCGATGGAAAATCCTCGTTTATTGGTTGCGCTTTGATAATCATTCGTTTCGCGGGTCGGCGAATGTTCCAGCGGCCATTCCGGAACGTTTTCTGAATGGTCTTTTGTTTGCTCATTCATAACGAGATAGGGAGGTTCGGCCAATAATTCGATGCTTTGCCGAGCACAGGGAAGTTTTCGTGCCGGCCGTTGGTCGAGTCATTGCAAAAAAAACAGGGTCATCACATGAACGGTACGCTGAGCTCGGCTCTGGCGCCGCCCCAAGACGTGTTCGGCGCCGGGAAGGTCGGCGTTCGTTCGGCGCGCCTCGCGAAAGCCCGCGGCCAGGCCCTGGGCGGCCTGCGCAGGAGCGCTCGTGCACTGGCGGCGGCCTCCCTGCTGGCCTGCGCGGCGCCCTGGGCGCAGGCCAGCGGCAGCACCCCCGTGGTGCTTGCCCCGGGGGGCGTACTGAACATCAGCTCCCTCTACACCGTTCCCGCGGGCACCGTGGTGGATCTGGAAGGCACGGGCACGCTGGCGAATGCCTCGTTGAGGTTCCTGAGCGCTGCGAGCTTCCAGGCCGGGATCACCGCGGTGGGCTCGGGCACCAGCGTCATCGACACCCAGACCAACGCCGTCACCCTGGCCGCCGGGGTGAGCTGGAGCGCGGGCCAGGGTGCCAGCACGCTCGAGATCGACGGCGGCGGAACGGTGACGGTGGACAAGGGCATGAGCCTGGGCGCCGGGCTGCTGGTGGATTCGGGCACCAGCGTGGCGCTCGGCGCGGCGCCCCTGTCCGCCCAGGGCACGGCGCAAATCGACGGCACGCTGGACCTGAGCGCCACGACGGCGGCGTCCACCGTGGCCTCGCTGAGCGGATCCTCCGGCGGCGTGCTCGAACTGGGCAGCGCGGGCGTGCTGGACATCCGCAACGCCAGCACCAGCTACGCCGGGAGCATCGAAGGCAGCGGCGGCAGCGTGACCGTGCAGGGCGGCACCCAGACCTTCAGCGGCGGCAACACCTATACCGGGACGACCACCATCGACAGAGGTGCCGAGATCGTGCTGGGCGGCACCGCCACGCTCGCGTCCCCCATGGTGGACAACGGCACCCTGGCCTTCGCCGGCGATAGCGCAAGCTATGCGCTGCCCATCGCGGGCAGCGGCATCATCGAGGTGCAAGCCGGCACCGCCACGCTGAGCGCGCCGGATACCTTCAGTGGCAGCACCCTCATCAAGCCGGGCGCGACCCTGGCCCTGAGCGGGGCCGGTTCGCTGCCCGATTCCGCGGTGAGCGATAGCGGCACGCTGGACATTTCCGGCAGCGGCTACGGAGTCAGCGTGGCCAGCCTGGGCGGCGGTGGCACGGTGTCACTCGGAAACAACACGCTGAACCTGGCCGACGCCGCGGGCACCATGACCGGCACCATCTCCGGCGCCGGGGGGCTGAACCTGCTGGCCGGCGAGCAAATCCTCGCCGGGGTGCAAAGCTACCAGGGCGCGACGACCATCCAGGGCGGCACCCTGGGCCTGCAGGCGGGTGCGAGCCTGGGCTGCGCGGTGCGGGTGCAGGGGGCCGGCACCCTGCAAAGCGATTCGGCCTCGATCGCCGGAGCGCTGGACAACCAGGGCACCGTCGCCGTCGGCTCCAGTGCCAGTCCGGGCGCCGTGCTGACCGTGGAGGGGGCCTACACCCAGGGCGCTTCCGGCGTGCTCAGGCTGAGCATGGCCCCGGCCAGCAACGGCCGGCTGGTGGTGCAGGGCGGCACGCTGAGCCTCAACGGCACCCTGCAGGTGGTCGCGGCGCCCGGCAGCTACCCCAGGGGGCAGTACATCCTGGTGCAGGCGCCTTCCACGACGAGCCTGTCGGGCACCTTCAGCAAGGTGCAAGTCGTGGGCCTGGGGAGCCTGTACGGCTACCAGCTGAGCTACCTGAGCGATCCGCAGGTCTTGTTGAGCCTGTACCCCCAGAGCAACTTCACGGCCAGCGCGCACACGGCGAACACCCTCGGCCCGGCGACCGCGCTGACCGGAGCCATCGGCAGCGCCACCGGAGCCCTGTACAGCGGGCTCGCCAGCCTGAACAGCCTGGGGCCGCAGGCCTTGTCGCGAGCCCTGGACCAGATGGACGGGCAGATGTACGCCCAAAGCCCCGGCTGGCTGCTGCATGACGTGAACTGGTCGTGGCAACAGGTGTTTTCGCGCATGAACCTCTCGCAACAGCTGGACCCCCGCGGGGTGCACAGCCTGTTCCTGATCAGCGGCGCACGCGCGAGTCATCTGCTCGGAGACGGCAACGCCGACTCGACGCGCGAGGGAGCGCAGAGCTTCATGCTGGGGGACCAGGGACGGCGGGGCCCCTGGCACATGGGGGCGCTGGCCGGGGTCATGCACCTGGGGGCCATACGCAGCGGCGCCGGCGACAGCCTGAGCGCCACCTTGTGGCATGGCGGCGCCTTCGCCTTTCGCGACCTGGGGTCCGTGCGCCTGGGGACGGTGCTGGGCTATACCCAGGGCCCGGTGCAGACCCTCGGCGCATCGCGCGAGGCCTATGTGCTGAGCTCGCAGACCCGGGTGGGCCGCAGCTTTCGCATGCCCGGGAGCCATCTCTCGCTCACCCCGCTGCTGGGCCTGAACCTGCAATACCTGGCGTTGCAATCCGTGCGCGAGAGCAACGCCCAGCTGGGCCTGAGCGTGCCTTCGCAACGCCAG
>DAIDHU010000590.1 GCA_027451915.1 Thiomonas sp.
TGACCTGGGCGGGGTTGTTCAGCGTATGGATCTACTTCGGCCTGGCGCTGGCGCAGCACATGTTCGGGCTGCCTCCGGGCGCCGACGTTTCCGTCCATCCGGAGCACCAGGCCCTGCTCGCCAAGGGGGTGATCCAGTCGGGGATCTGTTTCGCCATCTACCAGTCGGTGGGCGTGCTCTACACCCTGGCGCTGCCGTGGCTGGCCGAGCGCTTCGACCCCGAGCGGGTACACGCGATCTCCCTGCTGGCCGGAGCCGCGACCCTGGTCGGCATGCCCTTCCTGCACGACATGCGGGCCGTGTATGGCGCGATGCTCGGGCTCGGGCTGTTCTCCGGAAGCCTCAACACCCTTCCCTATGCCATCGTGGCGGCCGAGGTTCCGCCCCGGAACATGGGGGCCTGCCTGGGCATCTTCAACATCACGATCACGGTGCCGCAGATCCTGTGCGGGCTGCTCATCGGTCCCTTGAACCGCGCGGTGTTCGGGAACCAGGCGATCCATGTCATCGCGCTGGCCGGCATGCTGCTGGCCACCGCCGGCCTGCTGCTGTTGCGCCAGCGGGGCCTGCGCGTTCCCGCGGGACTGCGCAACGGCCCGGTCCGGCGCCTGCTCAACCCTGCGAGGACAGTTCCTTCTCCAGGCGATCCAGCACCCGGTAGCAGGGAAGCACCCTGGCGACGCTGGATTCGGGCTCGCGGCCCTCGCGGATGGCGGCGAAGAACTCGCGGTCCTGCAATTCGATGCCATTCATCGAAACGTCCACCTTGCTGACGTCGATGGCCCGGTCCTTGCCGTCCACGAGGTCGTCGTAGCGCGCGATGTAGGTGCCGTTGTCGCAGATGTAGCGGAAGAAGGTACCCAGCGGGCCATCGTTGTTGAAGGACAGCGACAGGGTGCAGATCGCGCCGGTGCTGCTCTTGAGCTGAATGCTCATGTCCATCGCGATGCCCAGCTGCGGATGGATCGGCCCCTGCACCGCGTGCGCCTGCACGACCTCCCCGCCCGACTGCCAGGCGAACAGATCCACGGTATGCGCCGCGTGATGCCACAACAGGTGATCCGTCCAGCTGCGCGGCTGACCCAGCGCGTTCATGTTGCTGCGCCGGAAGAAGTACGTCTGCACGTCCATCTGCTGCACGCGCAGTTCGCCCGCGGCGATGCGTCGATGCACCCACTGGTGGCTGGGGTTGAAGCGCCGGGTGTGCCCGACCATGGCCACCAGGCCGCTGCGCCGCTGCTCGTCGGCCACGGCCTGCGCGTCCTCCAGGCTGTCGGCCAGGGGAATCTCCACCTCCACGTGCTTGCCCGCGCGCAGGCATTGCCGCGCCTGCGCCGCGTGCATCTGCGTGGGAGTGCACAGGTTGACGGCGTCCACCTCGGGAAGCGCCAGGCTGTCGGCCAGGTCCGTGGTGGCGTGCGCGATGTCGTACTTGCTGGCCACCTCGCGCGTCTTGTCGAGTTCGCGCCCGACCAGCGAGACCACCTCGACGCCGTCGATGTTGCGGATTCCGTCCAGGTGCTTGATGCCGAAGGCGCCGGCTCCGGCCAGCGCAACCTTGATCGTCTTGCTCATGTCCGAGGGTTCTCCAGGATCAGGTGCCCGACCGCCGTGTTCTACGCCGGGACATGGTAGAAGCGGTGGGCCACGCGAGGCGCGGGCCCGCCGGCGAGGTCGGCCATCGCGCCGCGCCCGATCAGCCACATGACCAGCTCGATGCCCTCCGAGCCCGCTTCGCGCACGTACTCGATGTGGCCAAGCTGGGCCAGCCCGACCGGGTCGTCGATCAGGCGGTCCAGGAAGCGCTGGTCCCACGCACGGTTGATCAGGCCCGCGCGCGGGCCCTGCAACTGGTGGCTCATTCCGCCCGTGCCCCACACCTGCACGTTCAGGTCGGCGTCGAAGCTCTCGATGGCGCGGCGGATGGCCTGGCCCAGGGCCAGGCAGCGGCGCCCCGAGGGCACCGGGTACTGCACCACGTTGACGGCGAAGGGAATCACCGGGCAGGGCCAGGCCTGCACCTGGCCGCACATCAGCGACAAGGGCACGGTCAGGCCATGATCCACGTCCATGCGGTTGACGATGGTCAGGTCGAAATCCTGCTGGATCACCGACTGGGCGATGTGGGAGGCCAGCTCCGGGTGCCCGATCACCTCCGGCACCGGGCGCGGCCCCCAGCCTTCGTCGGCCGGCTGGAAACGCTCGCCCGTGCCGATGGCGAAGGTGGGGATCATCTCCAGGCTGAAGGCGCTGGCGTGGTCGTTGTAGACCAGGAAGATCACGTCGGGGCGCTGCTCGCGCAGCCATTGGCGCGAGTACTCATAGCCGGCGAACACCGGCTGCCAGTAGGCCTCGCCGGTCTTGCCCAGGTCCATCGCCGCCCCGATGGCCGGCACGTGCGAGGTGTAGACACTTGCGCTGACTCGAGCCATCAGTCCTTCTCCTGCGGCCTGGCCGGGATGGCCTCGCCGACGTAGCGGTTGCCCTCGATCGAGCGGCCCCCGCGAATCATCATGTCACGGTACTCCTGCTCGCTCATGCCGGTCATGCTGCCGGCCATCTGCTGGAAGGACTTGCCGTCGGTGGCGCCGATCTTGGCCAGGAAGTAGATGTTCCCGCCCAGCTGGATGCAGCGATTGAGATCGCGCGCCAGCACGGCCAGCTTCTGCTCCTCGGTCATGGGCCACTCGTCCAGGTAGGCACGCTCGTCGGCCTTGAAGCGCTCGCGGTTCGCCGGCTTCATCAGGGACATGCAGAACTGGTTCAGGTGATAGCCCAGACGCGACATCTCGGCGTCGAAGATGGTCGTGCCGGGAACGTCCTTGTACGGCTTGTCAAGCGCCATCGTGGTCTCCCTGCGGGTCGTTCGCCCCCTGCGCCGGCCCGAGCTCCTCCGGCCAGTACAGGCGCATCGGGTTGTCCACCAGCAGCTTGCGCTGCAGTGTCGCGGTCGGGGCGATGTGGGGAATGAAGTCGACCAGCAGCCCGTCGTCGGGCATGTGGTCCTTCAGGTTGGGGTGCGGCCAGTCGGTTCCCCACAGCACGCGGTCGGGGAAGGTCTCGACAATGCGCCGCGCGAAGGGCACCACGTCGCGGTAGGCGCGGCGCTCGCCGTGCAGCGCCGGCGGCCCCGAGACCGAGAGCCGCTCCGGGCAGCTCACCTTGGACCACACGTTGCCGTGCTCGCGCATGAAACGCAGGAACAGCTCGAATTCCGGCCCGTCCACCGGCTTGCTCACATCCGGGCGCCCCATGTGGTCCACCACCACGGTGGTGGGCAGCGCGCTGAAGAAATCCCACAGCTCGGGCAGGTCCACCGCCTCGAAGTAGATCACCACGTGCCAGCCCAGGGGCGCGATGCGCGCGGCGATGTCCATCAATTCATCGCGGGGCGTGAAGTCCACCAGCCGGCGCACGAAATTGAAGCGCACGCCCCGCACGCCGGCCGCGTCGAGCGCGCGCAACTGCTCGTCGCTGACGTCGCGCCGCACCGTGGCCACGCCGCGGGCCCGGCCGCCGGAATGCTCCAGCGCGTCGACCAGCGCGCGGTTGTCGGCACCGTGGCAGGTCGCCTGCACGATCACGTTGCGCGCGAAACCCAGATGGTCGCGCAGCGCGAACAACTGCTCGCGCGATGCGTCGCAGGGGGTGTACTTGCGCTCGGGCGCGTACGGAAAGCGCTCGCCGGGACCGAACACGTGGCAATGCGCGTCCACGCTTGCCGCCGGCAGCACGAAACGGGGGCGCGAAGGTCCCTGGTACCAGTCCAGCCAGCCGGGGGTTTTCTCGAACACCATGGATTCAGTCCTTTGCGCCAGTCTTGCGCGTCGCATCCGCGGCGCCCAGCAATCGATCGGCCTCGACACGCCAGTCGGCGCTGCGGGCGAAGCCCTGCTCGCCGCGGCGCCCGAACACACCCCGGTCGGCCAGGTCCGCCACCCAGGCCTGCCGCTCGGCGGTGCCGGCCGCCGACCAGGGCCGCAGACCCGCCTCCTCGACCGTGCGGGCCACCTCGCGCATTTCCTCGCTGCGCCGGCGGCCATGCTCGATCACGCGCTGGAAAAAGTAGGCGCCCTGGCGCTCCCAGTCGATGCCGGGGAAGGTCTCGGCCAGCGAGGCCAGCACGGCATCCTCGACGCCGTAGGCCCGCGCGGCGCTGAAACTCTCGATGACCATGGCCTCCAGGCCCTTGATCATCACGCTGCGGCACATCTTGGTGGCCGAGACGATGCCCAGGCGCTCGTCTCCGAAGCGCGAGCCGCTGAAACCCAGTGCCTGCAGCGCCGGCTCGAACTCGCGCGCATGCGCGCCGCCCAGCAACATCGGCACCCTGCTGCGGTACGGCGGGATCGAGGTCATCACGGCGGCCTCGACGTAGCGCCCGCCGGCAGCCTCGATGGACGCGGCGGCCTGTGATTTCGCGCCCGGCGAAGCCGAGTTGAAATCGATGAACCAGGCGCCCGCGCGCAGTCCCGGCGCGCATTGCTCCGCCACGACCACGGCCTGGCTGGCCGTGACCGCGCTGATCACCAGGTCGCAGGCCCGCGCGAGTTCGGCCGCGGAGCCGGCCAGGCGCACGCCCTGCGCGGCGGCGTGCTCGAGCAGGGGCGCACCATCCGCCCCGGCCAGCTTGCGGTCCCAGGCCAGGACCCGCACCCCCAGCGCGCGCAGGTCCTCGGCGACGATGCGCCCCACCTCTCCGTAGCCGACCAGGCCTACGCTCCAGGCGCGCGTGCGCCGCGTGAGCTCGTCCGTCACGGCGTTCAGTCCACGTAGCGCAGGCCGGCTTTTTCCAGCGGCTCGCGCATCTTGTACATATCGAGGCCGAGCACGCCGGAGGCCAGCTTCCTGCGCTTTTCGGCCTCGTTGGCCTCGCGAGCCGCCGCGGCCTCGGCGGTGGCGCCGGCCAACGCGGCCGGCACCACGACCACGCCGTCCTCGTCGGCCACGATCACGTCGCCCGGCTGCACCTGCACGCCGGCGCAGACCACCGGCACGTTCACCGAGCCCACGGTGGCCTTGATGGTGCCCTTGGCGCTGATGTAGCGGCTCCAGACCGGGAATCGCATCTCGGTGAGATCCTTGACGTCGCGCACGCCCGCCTCGATCACCAGGCCGCAGGCGCCCTGTGCGCGGAAGGAAGTCGCCAGCAGGTCGCCGAAATAGCCGTCGCTGCACTCGGCCGTCACCGCGGCGACCACCAGGTCGCCCGGGCGGATCTGCTCGGCCGCCACGTGCAGCATCCAGTTGTCCCCGGGGTGCAGCAACACGGTCACCGCCGTGCCGCAGGCGTGCGCGCCGCCGTAGATGGGGCGCATGTAGGGGCGCATCAGGCCGACGCGGCCCATGGCCTCGTGCACGGTGGCCGATCCGAAGCCCGACAAGGCCTTCACGGCCTCGGGGTCCGCGCGCTGGATCTTGCGATGCACCACGCCAAGTTGGTTCAGCTGGGTCATGTCCTTTGCTCCGGGTTCAGAGTCCGCGCGCCTTGAGCGCGGCATCCAGGCGCGGGTACACGCGCCGCGCGTTGTGTTCGTAGATCTTCGCGCGCTGCTGCGGGTCGATGGCCGCGACCTCGATGTAGCGCCTGGTGTCGTCGTAGTGGTGTCCGGTCAGCGGATCGATGCCGCGCACGGCGCCGATCATCTCGGAGGCGAACAGGATGTTGTCCACCGGAATCACCCGGGTCAGCAGGTCGATGCCCGGCTGGTGGTACACGCAGGTATCGAAAAAGATGTTGCCCAGCAAGTGCTCCTGCAGCAGCGGCTTTTTCAGCTCCTGCGCGAGCCCGCGGAAACGCCCCCAGTGGTAGGGAACCGCGCCGCCGCCGTGGGGAATCACGAATTTCAGGGTCGGGAAGTCCTTGAACAGGTCCCCCGTGAGGCACTGCATGAAGGCCGTGGTGTCGGCGTTCAGGTAATGCGCGCCCGTGGTGTGGAAACAGGCGTTGCAGCTGGTGCTGACGTGCACCATGGCCGGGATGTCGTACTCCACCATCTTCTCGTAGATGGGATACCACCAGCGATCGGTCAGCGGCGGCTCCTTCCAGTGCCCGCCCGAGGGATCGGGGTTGAGGTTGATGCCCACGAAACCGTAGTCCCGCACGCAGCGCTCGAGCTCGGGAATGCAGCTGCGCGGATCCACGCCCGGCGACTGGGGCAGCATGGCGGCGCCGATGAAGTGCTCCGGAAACAGCTCGGAGACGCGGTGGCAGAGCTCGTTGCAGATGCCCGCCCACGTGGAGCTGGTGTGGAAGTCGCCGATGTGATGCGCCATGAAACTGGCACGCGGCGAGAAAATGGTCAGGTCGCTGCCGCGCTCGCGCATCAGGCGCAGCTGGTTGTTCTCGATGCTTTCGCGCAACTCGTCGTCGCTGATGCGCAGGTCGGCCACCCTGGGGCCGAGCTCGGGCGTGGCGAGATGGTCGATCTGCGCCTTGCGCCATTGCTCCAGCGCCTTCGGCGCGGTGGTGTAGTGACCGTGACAGTCGATGATCATGCGGAGGTCTCCGGAAGTTTGTCGGCGCGCGGGGCCGACGCTCAGGGCAGCCCGAGTCTTTGCCGATTATGGCAAGCGCACGTGGCCCGGCCAAGGCCGCCCGCCGCGCTAGCAGCTATCACGAATTGATATGGTCGGCCGCCCGCGCATGTTCGCGCGCGAGTTGCAGCAACAAATCCACGGCATGGCGCAGCAGCGGCGTGCTGGGCTTGCTCGCGGAGGTGGCCAGGAACAGCCGGCTGTAAAGGCTGGGCTGGGTGAGCGCCCGCACGCGGAAGGCCTCGCGCTGGCCGCTGGCCAGCACCGCCCCGCGCGCCAGCACGGCATGGCCGTGGCCACAGCGCACCAGGTCCAGGATGGATTGCACCCCGGAGACTTCCCAGGCGATCTGCAGCTTCACGTGGGACAGCGCCGCCTGATTTTCAATCATTCGGCGAATCGCATGTGTGCGTTCAGGAATCACCAGGGGATACGAACCCAGGCTGTTGAAGGGCACCTCATGCTCGGGTTCCTCCCTTCCCGCGGGGCTGACCAGGCACAGTTCCTGTTCGAACACCGGGCTCACCTCGATGGCCTCCTGGCTTTGCGGGTTCAGCACCAGGCCGATGTCCACGCGCCCGGTGGCGATCCACTCCGTGATGTGGGCCGACAGGCCCTCCACGATCGCCAGGCGCGCCTTCGGCAGCCTGGACTCGAAGCCCTGCACCAGGGGCAGCGTGAGCACCCGACCCATGCTCGGAGGCAGGCCGATGATGACGCGCCCCGTCGGCTCGTCGCGCCCGGCCTCCAGGTCTTCGCGGGCCTGCGCGACGAGTTGCAGGATGCCGGACGCATGCTCGAACAGGCGCTTGCCCGCCTCGGTGAGCACCACGCCACGCCCGGTGCGCTGCAGCAGCACCGCGCGCAGATCGGTCTCCAGCAGGCGAACCTGACGGCTCAGCGCCGGCTGGGCGATGTCCAGCAGGACGGCCGCCTTGCTGAAACTGCCCACCTCGGCGACGCGCACGAAATATTCGAGTTGCTTGAGGTTCATTCCCCTATTGGAGCACTGTCCCGAGGCTTGCGCGCCGCCGCGCCCGGCGCTCAGCGCGGCGCCATGCGCAGCGCGCCGTCCAGGCGGATGGTCTCGCCGTTGAGGTAGACGTTGCGCACCACATGCGCGGCCAGCGCGGCGATCTCCTGCGGGCGTCCCAGACGCTTGGGAAAGGGCACCGAGGCGGCCAGGGAGTCCTGCACTTCCTGGGGCATGGCCGACATCATCGGCGTATCGAACAGGCCGGGAGCGACGGTGGCCACGCGGATGCCGTGCGAGGCCAGGTCGCGCGCCAGGGGCAGCGTCATGGCCGCCACCCCGCCCTTGGAGGCCGAATAGGCGGCCTGCCCGATCTGGCCGTCGAAGGCCGCCACCGAGGCGGTCAGCAGCATCACGCCGCGCTCAGCGTCGGCCAGGGGCTCCAGGGCCGCGATGCGCGCGGCGCACAGGCGAACCACGTTGTAGCTGCCGATCAGGTTCACGCGCACCGTACGCTCGAAGTCCTCCAGCGGTGCCGGCGTTCCGTCGCGCGAGACCACGCGCTTCGCGCCGGCCACGCCGGCCATGTGCATGACGATGCGCGCCGTCCCGTGCGCCTGGGCCGCCTGCTCGATGGCGGCCTGCAGGCCCGCGCTGTCACTCACGTCGGCCGCCAGCGCGATGCCCCCGATGTCGGCGGCCACCGCGCGGGCGCGCTCGGCGTTGAGGTCCAGCACCGCGACCTTCGCGCCCTGGCGCGCCAGTTCCCGTGCCACGGCCTCGCCCAGCCCGGAGCCCGCCCCGGTGACCAACGCGCTCTGTCCTTGAATTTCCATGTCCTGGTTCCGTCGATTGGCTGAAAGAATGCTCCCGTGCGGTGCCCCGCACGAAGGCGCCATTTCACGCCGTCGCGGGACGGCTGTCCAGCAGATCGGCCTCCACCCGCTCGGCCGCGGCGCGCAGCGCGACCATGCAGCGCTCGTCCAGCGCGCTGCCCACCAGGCCCTGCATCATGTCCAGGGTCTCTCCGATCGGCACCGCCGCGCGGTAGGGCCGGTCCGCGGAGATGGCATCGAATATGTCGGCCGTGGTGATCACCCGGGTTTCCAGGCTGATCTGCGCCGCGCCCAGGCCGCGAGGGTAGCCCTTGCCGTCCAGGCGTTCGTGGTGGGCCCCGGCCACGCGCGCCAGCTCGGCGAAGGGCTCGATGCCCGAGAGGATCTGCTCGGTGTAGAGCGCGTGCATGCGCACGGCCTCCCATTCCGCCTCGTCGAGCCGCCCCGGCTTGTCGAGCACGGTGTTGCTCACGCCCAGCTTGCCCAGGTCGTGCAACAGCGCGCCGCGGCGCAGCCAGCGTCGGCGCGCCGGATCCAGGCCCAGCTGTTCGGCGATCAGGTCCGCGTACAGCCCGACGCGCGCACTGTGTCCGGCCGTGTACGGGCTCTTGGCATCGATGATCTGGCCGAAGGCCTCGGCGATCTCGTCCAGGTAGTCATCGTCCAGGGGAACGCTGTGGCGCGCGGGCTCCAGCGCGTACACGCGCTCGGCGAGCGCGGGGTCGCGCAGCGCCTGCCAGAAGTTCCCGCCGCCCTGCCCGGCCACCCGCTCCAGCGCCCGCACCAGGGTGGGATCCAGCCAGCGCCCGGCGCGCAGTCGCAGCTCCTGCAAGGCCGCGGTCGGCCCCCCCGCGGTGTGGAACACGTCCACCACCTGGGCCAGCAAGGCGATGCGCGAGGCCAGCGGAATGGCCTCGCCGGCCAGGCCGTCGGGCTTGCCGCTCCCATCCCAATGCTCGTCCAGCGCGTGGATGCCTTCGGCCACCGCCTCGCCGAAGCGCATCTGGCGCGCGATGTCGGCCCCGCGCTGGCAGCGGGTGCGGATCAGCTCGCGGGAAAAATCTTCGCCATGCTGGAAAATGTCCAGGGTGGCACGAAAGCGCTCGGCCAGGCCCGAGCGCAGGCCGGTGTGGGTCAGCACGAAGCGCGCCACCTGGGGCAGTGAGCTGCCCACGAGCTTGAAATCACGCTTGAACTGCAGGTCGTCGCTGAGGTAGAGCTCGCAGATGCGAGCCGCGTTGCTGCTGCACCCCAGGTCCTTGAGCAGCAGCGTGTAGTACAGCTCCCACAACGCGAAGCCGTCCAGGCCCAGTTCCTCGCCCAGCGCCATGCCGATCCAGGCGCAGCGCACGCAATGGCCCCGCGGCTGGCCCTCCGTGATGTCCAGCGCGTGGCTCAGGGCCCCGATCAGTTCGGAAAGCTTCAACTGCTGCTGCATCCCAGGCTCCCAGGCCAACGCCGCAACCGCGGCTTCCTCGAACACTACGCCGCGCCCGGCGTTTCGGATTCGTCCCGCGCCCCCGGCTCGGCGGACTGCAATTGCCCCAGCAACCAGCGCACGAAGGCTTGCTCGGACGACCATGCGGCCGGCGCGCGATGCGCGGCCGCGTGCCAGGCCTCGATGTCCCGCCCCCGCAGCCCGCTGCGCTGCAGCCATGCGCTCACGGGGCAATCGTCCACATGCATCGAGGCCTGGGTGCCGTCCTGCGCCAGGGCCCAGTGCAGGGCCAGCGCGCCCAGCGGCCCGTGGATGCGCTCGCGCCCCAGGCGCGGGCCGCCGCCGGCCCACCATGCATGCAGGTCGGCGGCGGCCATGGGCCGCGCCAGCGCGTAGCCCTGGGCCAGCCTGGCACCCAGTTCGCGCACGGCGTCCACTGTATCGGCATCCTGCGCCCCCTCGACGATCACCTGGCGCCCGAGTTCCGCGCCCATGCGGATCAGCGTGCCCACCAGATTGAAGCTGAGCATGGGCGAGCGCCGCAGGTTCAGGGTCAGGCTCTGATCGACCTTGATGGTGTCGAAGGGAAGTTCGGTCAGGCGCTTGAGACTGCTGTAGCCGGAGCCCAGGTCGTCGATCGCCAGCTTCACCCCCAGCGTGGCCAGCGCCGCGATGGCGCGCGATTGCGCCGCGCGGTCCAGCTCCTCGGTCTCCAGCAGTTCCAGGGTCAGGCGCGACGGCGCCACGCCGCTGGCGCGCAGCGCCTGCTCCACCCACTCGGCGCATTGCGGATGCATCAGCGTGGTCGGCGCCAGGTTGACCGAGACCTCGAGTTCCAGGCCCTGGGAGTCCCAACGGCGCAGCCACCCCAGTGATTGCTCCAGCACCATGCGCAGCAGGCGGTCGAGCTCGGCGTCGCCCAGCAGGGGCAGGAACACGCCGGGCATCACCAGCGATGCGTCGGCCGCGCGCAGCCGCGCCAGCGCCTCCACGCGCCGCACGCTGCCGTCGAGCAGATTCACCACCGGCTGCATG
>DAIDHU010000591.1 GCA_027451915.1 Thiomonas sp.
CCCGGTGATCGTCGTGCTGCTGGACAGCTGGGGCGCCTACAACGACTTCGTCGACGCCATGCAGATCCGCGACTGGCTGCACGAGACGAGCCTGGAGCAGTGGGCGCGCCTGACCGAGCTCGCGCCGCCGCTGAACTGAACCGGCCCGCCGGGGCTCAGCTCTGCCCGGCCACGGCCTGCGCGGGCCTGTCGAAATCCGCGGCGTCGTGGCGCTCGGGCAACTGCAGGGCCGGATCGCCGAAACTGCGGTTGACCCGCCGTCCGCGCTGCACGGGAACCCGCGCCGCCAGTTGCTTCGCCCAACGCTGCACATGCTGGTAGTCCTGCACCTGCAGGAACTCCGCCGCGCCGTACAGATCGCCCAGCGCCAGTTGTCCGTACCAGGGCCAGATGGCCATGTCGGCGATGGTGTAGGTGTCGCCGGCCACATAGGCATTCCCGGCCAGGCGGCGGTCCAGCACGTCGAGCTGGCGCTTGGTCTCCATCGCGTAGCGGTCGATCGCATACTCGATCTTCACCGGCGCGTAGGCATAGAAATGGCCAAAACCCCCGCCGAGAAAGGGCGCGCTGCCCATTTGCCAGAACAGCCACGACAGGCACTCGGCCCGTTGCGCGGGCTCGGTGGGCAGGAAGGCCCCGAATTTCTCGGCCAGGTACAGCAGGATCGCTCCCGACTCGAACACGCGGATGGGCTTCGGGCCGCTGCGGTCGACCAGCGCGGGGATCTTGGAATTGGGGTTGATCTCGACGAATCCGCTGCCGAACTGATCCCCCTCGCCGATGCGGATCTGCCAGGCGTCGTACTCGGCCCCGGCGTGGCCGGCCGCCAGCAACTCCTCCAGCAGCACGGTCACTTTCACGCCATTGGGCGTGCCCAGGGAATACAGCTGCAGGGGGTGGCGCCCGACCGGCAGTTCCTTGTCGTGCGTGGACCCGGCCACGGGCCGGTTGATATTGGCGAAGCGTCCGCCGTTGGCGGACTTCCAGGTCCACACGCGAGGCGGGGTATAGCTGTCTTGTTCACTCATGCGTGATTCTCCAGGACGAATGCACCACGAACCATAGCGCGCACCCGGAAAATGTGCACAGACCGTCGAAACATCAGCCCGGCAGCTGCGCCACGTCCACCCACTGGGCGCCGGTGATGCGCGCCAGTCGCTCGGGCTCGATGCGCAGCGCCGAATGGATCGAACCCGCCGCGGGCAGCACCACGTCGAAGCGCCGCAGCGAAACATCGGCGAACACGGGCAGCGGATGCGCCAGGCCGAAGGGACACACCCCGCCCACCGGGTGCCCGGTCCAGTGCGCCACCTCCTGGGCGTCGAGCATCTTCGCCTTGGCGCCGAAATGCTGCTTGTACTTGCGGTTGTCCAGGCGCGCGTCGCCACCCAGCACCACCAGCACCGCGCGGTCCTGCAGCCACAGCGACACGGTCTTGGCGATCTGCGCCGGCAGCTCCCCATGCGCGGCCGCGGCGGCGGCCACGGTCGCCGTGGGCTCGGAGCTTTCCAGCACCTCGATATAGGGCGCGTGCAGGCCGAGGAAGGCCCGTACCGACTCCAGGCTCATGCCGCCCTGCCCGGCTGCAGGCCCAGGCCGCGCACGAAGCCCGCCAGGCGTCGCAGGCCCTCGAGCAACTGCTCGCGCGAGGCCGCGTAGGAAAGACGCACGTGCCGACTGGCGCCGCATTCGCCAAAGTCGTTTCCGGGCGTGAGCGCCACGCCGGCCTCGTCCAGCGCGCGCTCGCAAAAGCGCATGGCGTCCAGCCCGGTGGGGCCCACGTCGATGTACACGTAGAAGGCCCCGTCGGGTTCCACCGGAACTTGCAGCCCGGCCTCGCGCAGGCCCTGGAGCACCAGGCGCCGCCGCGCCGCGAACTCGCCCCGGCGCTGCTCGCACACGGCGATCGCCTCGGGGCTGAAACAGGCCAGCGCGGCATGCTGCGCCAGGGTCGACGCACAGATGTAGTAGTTCTGCGCCAGGCGCTCGACCACAGGCACCATGTCGGGTGGCACCACGCACCAACCCAGGCGCCAGCCGGTCATGCCGAAGTATTTGGAAAAACTGTTGATCACCACGGCCTCGTCGTCGAAGGCCAGCACGCTGGGCGCCGGGCGCCCGGAGGCGTCGCCGTCGGCCAGGTCGAGTTAGATCTCGTCGACCACGCGCCAGGCGCCTCGCTCGCGGGCGAAATCGCACATGGCGCGCAGCTGCGCGGGCGGCGCGGAGGTCCCGGTGGGGTTCGACGGCGTGGCGATCATCAGCCCGCGGGTGCGCGCGCTCCAGTGGGCGCGCACCAGGGCCTCGTCGAGCTGGAATCGGGTGGAGGCATCGGTGGGCACGAGGCGCACGTCGGCGCCGAAGCCCGCCAGGAATTGGCGATTGCAGGGATAGGAGGGGTCTCCCACCAGCACCTCGTCGCCGGGGTCCACCAGCGCCGCGGTCACCAGCAGCAGCGCCGCCGAGGCGCCGGCGGTGACCACGATGCGCTGGGCATCCACGCGCACTCCGTGCGCGCGCAGGTAGAAGGCGGCGATGGCCTCGCGCAGCGCGGGCAGGCCCAGCGCTGCCGTATAGGTCAAAGGCGTGGCGCGCGCGATCTCGGCGGCCGCCTCCAGCACCTGGGGAGGCGCTCCGAAGTCGGGCTCGCCGATGTTGAGCCGCACCACGGATCGCCCCGCCGCCTCCAGGGCCGCGGCACGCTTGCCGAATTCCATGGCCAGGAACGGCGATATTGCTTGAGAACGTGCTGAGAATTTCATGGTCATCCAAAAGAGAATTGCGCAGGCGGGTTCGGCAAGCGAGGGCGCCGGCGGCGGCGAACCGGCTAGCAGACCGGCTGCGCCAGGCGCCGGCGTTGGGCAGGCCGCGCCACCGTCACGTAGGTCAGCAAGGCGGCCGCCGAGCACAGCGCCATGGTCAGCCCCATCGAGTGCGCGCTGTGGCCGTCGTCGAACCAGGCCACCAGCGCGGAGGCCGCCGATCCGGTGGCCATTTGCACGAATCCCAGCGAAGCTCCGGCCACGCCCGCGATATGGGGCATCGGATGCAGGGCTCCGTGCACCGCGTTGGGGGCAAGCAGGCCGTAGGAAAAGGTGCCCAGCATCAGCAGCGGCAGGTACCCGGCCAGCCCGACGCGCGGCAGCCAGTCCAGAGCGACCAGCATGCACGCTGCGAACAGCGCGCCGCACAGGCCGACGCCCAGGGGCAGATGCCCCGGCACATGCCGCCGCCCCAGGTAGCCGCTGGTGGTGGCGCCGCCCACGATGCCCAGCGCGGTGCAGGCGAACACGATGCCGTACTGCACGGGCGACAGCCCCAGCACACGGGTCATGAGCAGGGGAGAGCCCGCCACGTAGGCGAACAGGCTGCCGAAGGCCAGCGCGTTGACCATCGCATGCCCGAAGGCCTCCGGATGCGCCAGCATGTCGCGATAGTTGGCCGCCAGCCGGCGCGGACGAAGCGCGTGGGGATCAGGCTGGCGCAGGCTTTCGCCCAGGCCCCGCCAGGCCAGCAGCGTGACCAGGCAGCCGAAGCCGGTGAGCACCGCATAGATGTCACGCCAGGAGCCCAGGCGAAGCATCCAGGCGCCCATGGACGGCGCCACGATGGGCGCGATGGCGCGGATCAGGTTCAAGGTCGACAGATGGCTGCGCGCCCGCGCCCCCTCGAACAGGTCGCGCACCACCGCCAGCACCACGACCATGCCGGCGCCGGCGCCGCAGCCGGCGAGCAGACGCGCCACCAGCAGGGTGGGCATGCCGGGCGCCAGCGCGCAGGCCGCGCTACCCAGGCTGAACAACACGCAGCCGGCGAGCAGGGCCGGGCGGCGCCCGAGTCGATCCGAAAGCGGGCCGAAGCCCAGTTGCGCGAGCGCGAAACCGGCCAGGAACAGGCTGAGCGTGAGGGTGGCGTCGCGCTGCGGCGCGTGCAAGGCGGTGGCCAGCGTGGGAAGCGCCGGCAGGCCCATGTCGATGGACAGTGCCACCATCGCGCTCAAGGCGCCCAGCAGTACGAGCAGGCGCGGGGAATCGACGGGAATGGGGCGCATCGCCGGGATTTTAGAAGCTTGCGCCGCGGCGAGCAGGCGCCCTGGCTACACTTCCCGTTGCACGGTCGCCGTCAACCCCCATGTCCTTGCCTTCCGACAGCTCCTTCGTCACCGCCCTGGGCCGCTTCGAGGCCGCGCGCCGCCTGCCCCGCCTGCCGGGCAGCCACCGCGCGCACGGGCTGCACGGCCATGGCTTTGAACTGCGGGCGCAATTGCCCGCGCGGGCCCTGCGCGCCCAGGCCGGCATGGAAGTGCAGGCGCTGCGCGAGCATCTGGCGCGCGCACTGGAACCACTGTGCTATGCCGACCTCAACCGCCTGCTGGAACAGCCCGACGACGCGGCGCTGGCCGCCTGGCTGGGCGAGCGCCTGCGCGCCGGCTCGGCCGCGGCCGAGCTGGAATTGCGCAGCACACCCTTTCAGGGAGTGCGCAGCGACGGGCGCGGCGAATGGCAGGGCCTGCGGCGCTACCGATTCCAGGCAGCGCATTTCCTGCCCAGGGTTCCCGCGGGCCACAAGTGCGGGCGCATGCACGGCCACGGATTCGAGGTGGAGCTGTGCGCCGTGGCGACCGCCCACGACACCCTCGACGCGCACTGGGCGCCGCTGGTGGCGCGCCTGGACCACGTCCTGCTCAACGACCTCGAGGGCCTGGAGAACCCCACCAGCGAAGTGCTGGCGGCCTGGATCTGGCAGCGCCTGCGCCCTTCGCTGGATGCCCTGCGCAGCGTGTCCGTGTTCGAGACCGGCTCCTCGGGCGCGCGCTACGACGGCGAGCACTACCGCATCTGGAAGGAATTCGGCCTGGACAGCGCGGTGCGTGTGCGACGCGCCCCCGCGGGCAGCGCGCAGGCACGCCTGCACGGCCAGACCTTCCGGCTGCGCCTGAGCCTGTCCGCACCGCTGGACCAGGTGCTGGGCTGGGTGCTGGATTTCGGCGACGTCAAGTCGCTGTTCCGGCCCCTGTTCGAGCGCCTGGACCACCAGCCGCTGTACGAGATCGACGGACTCGAGGACACCGACACCGCCACCCTGGCACACTGGATCCTGCGCGCATGCCGGCCGCAGCTGGCGGCGCTGGACGCGG
>DAIDHU010000592.1 GCA_027451915.1 Thiomonas sp.
CATCATCCATTCGGCTCGCCGGCGCACGGGCCAAGGGTCCCAGGACCCGCAAGCGCCGGGGTCGCCGCTGACGAGTCCTTTCATGGCGCCCGATCCCACACGCCTCGTTGACCAGCCACAGGCCACCGAGGCCTTCGCCGAAGGCCTGCACCAGGCCTTCGCCAGCAGCCTGCGGGCCGCCGGGGCTCCCCTGTTCCGGCTGGACCCGGCCCGCGTGGCCGACATCCAGGCCCGCTTCGGCAAGGAATACGCGGAACTCTGGGTCGGCCTGCTGGACGCCAGCGCCCAGCCCCCCGCGGTGCGGGACCGCCGCTTCGCCAGCGAGGCCTGGCGCAGCAACCGCTTTTCCGCCTACACCGCGGCCCTGTACCTGCTGAATGCGCGTGCCCTGCTCGAACTGAGCGACGCGGTGCAGGCGGACCCCAAGACCCAGCAGCGCATCCGCTTCGCGGTCCAGCAATGGGTGGACGCGGCCGCTCCCAGCAACCTCTGGGCCCTCAACCCCGACGCGATGGCCACGGCGATGCACAGCGGCGGCGAGAGCCTGCGCCGCGGCATGGACAACCTGCTGGGCGATCTGCTTCGGGGCAAGCTGACCCAGACCGACGAAAGCCAGTTCGAGATCGGGCGCAACGTCGCCACCACCGAGGGCGCGGTGGTGTTCGAGAATCCCTGGTTCCAGCTCATCGACTACCGGCCGCTGAAAAGCCAGGTGCACGAGCGCCCGCTGCTCATCGTGCCGCCCTGCATCAACAAGTACTACATCCTCGATCTGCAGCCCAGCAACTCCCTGGTGCGTTTCGCGCTGCAGCAGGGCCACCGGGTACTGCTCATGTCCTGGCGCAATCCCGACGCCGAGTGCGGGCAATGGACCTGGGACGACTACATCGAACATGGCGTGCTCGAGGCCGTGCGCGTGACCGGCGAGATCGCCGCCGCGGCCGGCGCCGCGCCTGCTTCCGCTGCGCGCAAGCGGGCCGCGGCGCCGCGGCCGGCAGACGGCGGCATCAACGCCCTGGGCTTTTGCATCGGCGGCACCCTGCTGGGCACGGCGCTGGCGGTGCTGGCGCGGCGCGGGCAGCGCCCGGTGCACAGCGCCACCTTCCTGACCACGCTGCTGGACTTCTCCGACACCGGCGTGCTCGACGTGTTCGTCGACGAGGCCCAGGTGGCCATGCGCGAGGCCACCATCGGACGCGGCGGGCTGCTCGCCGGGGCCGAGCTGGCGGCGGCCTTCTCCAGCCTGCGCCCCAACGACCTGACCTGGAACTACGTGGTGGGCAATTACCTGAAGGGGGAGACGCCGCCGCCCTTCGACCTGCTGTACTGGAACGCCGACAGCACCAACCTGCCGGGCCCCTTCCTCGCCTGGTACCTGCGCAACACCTACCTGGAGAACAAGCTGCCCCAGGCCGATGCCCTGCGCGTGTGCGGCACACCGGTGGACCTGGGACGCATCGACATCCCCGCCTACGTGTACGCCTCCCGCGAGGACCACATCGTGCCCTGGGGCACCGCCTACGCCTCGGCCCGGCGCCTGGGCGGGCCCACGCGCTTCGTGCTGGGCGCATCGGGCCACATCGCCGGGGTCATCAACCCTCCCGCGGGAGGCAAGCGCAGCCACTGGCTGCCCCCCGCGCCCAAGGGCGCGCGCAAGGCGCAGGCCCTGGTGGCCGACCCGCAGGCCTGGTTGCAGCGCGCCGAGGAGCGGGGGGGAAGCTGGTGGCCCGACTGGGCCGCCTGGCTGGCCGAGCAGGCCGGCCCCCTGCGGGAGGCGCCGCGCGCGTACGGAGGTGGGGGGCACGTCAAGATCGAGGCCGCACCGGGACGTTATGTTCGGGTTCGTGCCTGAGCCCGCGCGAGCGGGACCCTGGGCACATCGGAAATTTCCTTTTCTTCCTGAGGCATGAGGCAATGAGCGAAGACATCGTGATCGTTTCCGCCGTCCGTACCGGCGTCGGCAAGTTCGGCGGTTCGCTGGCGAAGATTCCAGCCGCGGAACTGGGCGCGCTGGTGGTGCGCGAGGCCGTGGCGCGTGCCGGCATCGAGCCGGGCGCGGTCTCGGAGGTGATCCTGGGGCAGGTGCTGCAGGCCGGTTGCGGGCAGAACCCGGCCCGACAGGCCTCGATCAAGGGCGGCCTGCCCGACAGCGTGCCGGCGATGACCATCAACAAGGTCTGCGGCTCGGGACTGAAGGCGGTGATGCTGGCCGCGCAGGCGGTACGCGACGGGGACGCGGAGATCGTCGTGGCCGGCGGGCAGGAGAACATGAGCGCGGCCCCCCACGTGCTGCCCGGCTCGCGCGACGGCATGCGCATGGGCAACTGGAACCTGGTCGATACCATGGTGCACGACGGGCTGTGGGACGCCTTCAACCATTACCACATGGGCACCACGGCCGAGAACGTGGCGAAAAAGCACGGCATCACCCGCGAGATGCAGGACGCCTTCGCGGCGGCCAGCCAGAACAAGGCGGAGGCGGCGCAGAAGTCGGGGCGCTTCGCCGACGAGATCGTGCCGGTCATGCTGCCCCAGCGCAAGGGCGACCCGGTGGCCTTCGCCATGGACGAATTCGTGCGCGGGGGGGTCACCGCCGAGGCCCTGGCGGGTCTGCGCCCGGCCTTCGACAAGGCCGGCAGCGTCACCGCGGGCAATGCCTCCGGCCTGAACGACGGGGCCGCCGCCGTGGTGGTCATGCGCGCCAGTCGCGCGGCCGCGCTGGGGCTGCGCCCGCTGGCCAGCATCCGCGCCTACGCCAATGCGGGGCTGGATCCCGCCTACATGGGCATGGGCCCGGTGCCGGCATCCACGCGCTGCCTCTCGCGCGCGGGCTGGAAGCCGCAGGACCTGGACCTCATGGAGATCAACGAGGCCTTCGCCGCGCAGGCGCTGGCGGTGAACCAGCAGATGGGCTGGGACACCTCGAAGGTCAATGTCAACGGCGGCGCCATCGCCATCGGCCACCCCATCGGCGCCAGCGGCTGCCGCATCCTGGTCACGCTGCTGCACGAGATGCAAAAGCGCGACGCCCGCAAGGGCCTGGCCTCGCTGTGCATCGGCGGCGGCATGGGGGTCGCGCTCGCCGTCGAGCGCTGAACACGTCTGCCTCACCCGATCCGCCCGTCGCAAGGCCCACGAATCGCTAACGCTTGGAGCAAAGCACATGGACAAGAAGATTGCATACGTCACCGGAGGCATGGGCGGCATCGGCACCGTGATCTGCCGCAGGCTGTGCGAGGCCGGCCACAAGGTGATCGCCGGTTGCGGACCCAATTCCCCGCGCAAGGACGGCTGGCTGCGCGACATGCGCGCGCAGGGCTTCGACGTATACGCCTCGGAGGGCAACGTGGCCGACTGGGAGTCGACCTGTTCGGCCTTCCAGCAGGTGTTCGCCGAGCATGGGCGCGTGGATATCCTCGTCAACAACGCGGGCATCACGCGCGACGCGGTGTTCCGCAAGATGGGCTACGAAGACTGGGACCGCGTGATCAAGACCAATCTGTACTCGATGTTCAACGTCACCAAGCAGGTGATCGACGGCATGGTGGACAGGGGCTGGGGCCGCATCATCAACATCTCCTCGGTGAATGGCGAGAAGGGCCAGTTCGGCCAGACCAACTACTCGGCGGCCAAGGCGGGGATGCACGGCTTCACCATGGCCCTGGCGCAGGAGGTGGCCTCCAAGGGCGTGACCGTGAACACGGTCGCGCCGGGCTACATCATGACCGACATGGTCAAGGCGATCCGCCAGGACGTGATGGACAAGATCGTCGCGTCCATTCCGGTCAAGCGCCTCGGGCGTCCCGAGGAGGTCGCCTCCCTGGTGACCTGGCTGGCCAGCGAGGACGGCGCCTTCACCACCGGGGCCGAACTGTCGATCAACGGCGGCCTGCACATGAGTTGATCGCGCGTCCTCCGGGGCCCGGCCCGGGGGCGACCCCGGGTACGCCCTGCGCGGCTTTTGTGGTTCAATCGATCAGCGGGCCCTGGGCCCGCACCTTGCGCCAGGCCACCCATGTCCCAGTCCGAAACCGCCGTTCGCGTCATCAAGAAGTACCCGAATCGCCGCCTGTACGACACCGAGACCAGTGCCTACATCACGCTGGCCGACGTCAAGACCCTGGTGATGGAAGCGCAGCGTTTCGTCGTGCAGGACGCGAAGACCGGCGCCGACCTGACGCGCAGCATCCTGCTGCAGATCATCCTGGAGGAGGAAGCCGGCGGCGTGCCGATGCTCAGCACCGCGATGCTGGAGCAGCTGATCCGTTTCTACGGGCACGCGATGCAGGGCATGATGGGCTCGTACCTGGAGAAGACCGTGCAGGCCTTCATTGACATCCAGGGCAAGCTGGCCGAGCAGTCCCGTGGCTTGTACGACAGCGGCAGCTTCAGCCCGGAGATGTGGTCGCAGTTCCTCAGTGGCCAGGCCCCGATGCTGCAGGGCATGATGGGCAACTACCTGGAACAGAGCAAGAAACTGTACGTGCAGATGCAGGAGCAGATGCAGGAGCAGGCCAAGCAGATGATGGGCGCCTTCCAGGCGACTCCCAAGAAGTAGCCCCGCGCCAGCGCCGCACCGGCGCGCCCGCCTGCTGCCCTGGCGCGGCAAAGCGGCGACAATAGGGGCATGTCCGACATTTCCGCCCCCTCATCCTCCGCGCCGCGCATCGGTTTCGTCTCCCTGGGCTGCCCGAAGGCCCTGGTCGATTCCGAGCGCATCGTCTCCCAGCTCCGCGCCGAGGGCTACGAGACCAGCTCCAGCTATGCCGGCGCCGACCTGGTGATCGTCAATACCTGCGGTTTCATCGACGAGGCCGTGCAGGAAAGCCTGGACGCCATCGGCGAGGCCCTGCACGAGAACGGGCGCGTGCTGGTCACCGGCTGCCTGGGCGCGCGCAAGGACGAGCAGGGCGACAACCTGGTGCGCAAGGTGCATCCCAAGGTGCTGGCCGTCACCGGCCCGCAAGCCACCGAGGAAGTGCTGCGCCACGTGCACGACAGCCTGCCCCGGCCGCACGATCCCTTCGTCGACCTGCTGCCCCCGGGCGGGCTCAAGCTGACGCCGCGGCACTACGCCTATCTCAAGATCGCCGAGGGCTGCAACCAGAGCTGCAGCTTCTGCATCATTCCCAGCATGCGCGGCAAGCTGGTGTCGCGCCCCATCGGGGAGGTGCTGGACGAGGCCCAGGCGCTGCTGCAGGCCGGCGTGCGCGAACTCCTGGTGGTGAGCCAGGACACGGCCGCCTACGGCTCCGACCTGAAGTACCGTACCGGCTTCTGGCAGGGCCGGCCCGTGCGCACCCGATTCGCCGAACTGGTGCAGGCCCTGGCCGGCCTGGCCGAGCAGCATGATGCCTGGGTGCGCCTGCATTACATCTACCCCTATCCGCATGTGGACGAGGTGCTGCCGGTGATGGCGCAGGGGCGCGTGCTGCCGTACCTGGACGTGCCCTTGCAGCATGCCCATCCGCAGGTGCTCAGGCGCATGCGCCGCCCGGCCGGCGGCGAGCGCGCGCTCGAGCGCATCGCGCGCTGGCGCGAAGCCTGTCCCGACATCGCGATCCGCTCCACCTTCATCGCGGGCTTTCCGGGCGAGACCGAGGAGGAGTTCGAGGCCTTGCTGGATTTCGCGCGTCGCGCCGCGATCGACCGCGTGGGCTGCTTCGCCTACTCGCCTGTGCAGGGCGCCGCGGCCAATGCGTTGCCCGGAGCCCTGCCCGACGAGGTGCGTGCGCAACGCCAGGCCCGGTTCATGGAAGTGGCCGAACAGGTCTCGGTGCAGCGACTGCGCGCCCGCATCGGTCAGGACCTGCGCGTGCTGGTCGACCAGGCCGGGCGCGACGGCGCCAGCGCGCGCAGTTATGCCGAGGCGCCGGAGATCGACGGAAAGGTGCTGATCGCCGCGCCGTCGAAGCCCTCGGCGCGCATGCGGCTGGCCCAGTCCACCGGGCAGTTCCTGCGCGCCCGCGTGGTGGGCACCCGCGGCCACGACCTGCTGGCCGAGCTGATCTGAGTCCGCGCGGGCAGGGGCCGGGCCGGCCCCCGGGGATGGTTCAGAGATGAAGCCCGAAGGCCGAGAGGTTGCGCCACAGCATGTAAAGCGCGACCACGGCCACGAGCAGGGCGAAGATCAGATTGAGGGTGCCCTTGCCGTGCTTGCCCAGGTGGGTGGCCACGCGGGTTCCCACCCAGCCGCCGGCCACGCCGCCGCCGATGTACAGCAGCGCCACGGTGAAGTCCAGCAGGCCCGAGCGCGCGTAGTTCACCGCCGTGGTCAGGCCGAAGGTGCCCACGGACACCAGCGAGGAGCCAATGGCCGCGATCATGGGCATGCCGGTGGACAGGGCCAGTCCCGGCACGATCAGGAAGCCCCCTCCGATGCCGAAAAATCCCGCCAGCAGCCCGACCAGGGCGGCGGCGATGACCAGGCGCAGCCACGTCGCGCGGGTCGGCGCCTCCTGGTGCTGGGCGGCTGGCGCCGGGTTGTCGCGCCGGCGCAGCATCAGCGCGGCGATCACCAGCATGAGCAGCGCGAACAGGAACAGCAGCTTCTTGCCGTCCACCGCCTTGCCCAGGCTGGAGCCGACGAAGGCGGCGAGCGCCCCCACCAGCGCGAATACCAGGGCCTGCGGCCATCGCACGTTGCCGGCGCGGGCGTGGGGAATCAGGTTCAGATAGGCGTTCACCGATACCGCCAGCGCCGTGGTGCCGATGACCACGTGGGCGTTCGGATACCCGACAAGGTATAAAAGCAGTGGAACCGCGAGGATGGACCCTCCGCCTCCGATGAGTCCCAGGGAAAAGCCCACGGCCAGGCCGGAAAGGACCGCCAGCACATGCTGGGCGAGGCTCAGGGTGGCGGGAACGGTGCTGGTGAAGGCGTCGATCTGCATAGTCCCCAGAGCATAAGGTAGCAGGCGGTGTGAGGGTGTGAGCATTTGTGCCCCGGAGCATCCCAGGGGCCAGAAATGCTACAGGACGCAACAAACATGACCAAATGAAGCCCGTAGGCCTGCCGTAAGTCTCGGCGGCGACAGTGCCAGCGTGAGCGGGCGCGAAAGCCCGCCGCAAACGGGGCCCGGGCCCGACGAGCTTGCTGGCGCACGGGCCACTCGCGACGAGTGTCGCGCGCTTCAGGCGCGCATCCACAACAGGAGACAAGGATGGACAAGAAAATCAACCCCGCCCCGCTGGGGCTGTCGGGCTTCGCCCTGACCACGTGGCTGCTCAGCATGCACAACGCAGGCTGGTTCGGCCCCGAGAACGTGCCGATGGTGCTGGCCTGCGCCTTCGCCTTCGGGGGCACCGCGCAGTTCGTCGCCGGGGTGGTCGAGGCCTTCGTGGGCAACAGCTTCGGCTTCGTCGCCTTCTGCGGGTACGGCGCCTTCTGGTGGACCTTCGCGCTGTTCGTGGAGTTCTTCGCCAAGGGCGTCACGGGCCCCTTCGTCGGCTGGTACCTGTTGCTGTGGGGCGTGTTCACCACCTACATGTGGATCGGTACCTGGAAGAAGGGCAAGGTGCTGATGCTGGTCTTCACCGCGCTGACCCCCACCTTCTACCTGCTGGCCTTCGGCGCCATGCTGGGCATGGGCGGTCTGAGCACCCTGGGCGGCTACCTGGGCCTGGTGACCGCCGCGCTGGCCTTCTACCTGGCCGCCGCCGAGGTGATCAACGAGTCCTGGGGCAGCACCGTGCTTCCGGTCTGAGTCCGCGCACGAGCGGTGCGGCGCGCGATGGCCGCGCCGCCAGCAAAAAGGCCCCGCCTCGGCGGGGCCTTTTGCCATGGGCGTGGTCAGAACTTGTAGCCGATGGACAGGCCGATCGAGTCCTGGGTCATGCTCAGGGTTTCCGAGCCGCTGAGCGGAGGCGCCAGATTGCCCGTCACCGAGTGCTTGAAGGCATGCACGTAGTCTCCCGACAGGTCGATGTTGGCGGCCAGCGCGTAGGTGAAGCCCAGCGTGGCATGGTCCTGCACCACCCCGGGCGCGATGGTGTTGAAAAACACGTTGTCGGCCGTCACCGGGTTGTCGGTGTGGTTCCAGCCCGCGCGCAGGGTCAGCTTGTCGTCGAAGGCCCAGGCGGCGCCCAGCTTGAGCACCGTGACGTCGCGCCAGCCGAAACCGGGGCCGTTGGCGGCGCCCAGCAGGACCTGGCCGAAGGTGGTCGAGGTGTTGCCGATGGCCGGCACGCCGCTGTAGAGAATGCGCTCGACGTCGGCCGCCAGGGTCCAGCTCGGCGTGGCCCTCCAGGCCACGCCCACGCCGTAATTGGCCGGAATGTCGAAGGAACCCCCCTCGGCGAACAGCCCGCGGTACTTGCTGAAGCTGCTCATGTGGATCTTGGGCTGGTAGGTCGCTCCCACCGAAAGCCCGGGGGCGAGCTGCCCGATCCAGCCGATGCGCACGCCCACGCCATTGGAGCTGTCGTGT
>DAIDHU010000593.1 GCA_027451915.1 Thiomonas sp.
CCGCGCACGTTGACCTTGATGTCGAACAGGGCTTCGCTCTCGGTCAGCACCAGGGGCTGCTTGACCACCATGATGGAGGTCTGGCGCCCGAAGTACTCCTGCAGCGCACGGCCGTTGACCGTGATGTTGCCGCTGCCCTTCTTGATGAACACGCGCGCCACCGAACTCTTGCGGCGGCCGGTGCCGTAATTCCAGTTGCCGATCATCGCCGTTCCTTTACAGGTCCAGGGTCTTGGGTTGCTGCGCGCTGTGCGGATGCTCGGCGCCGGCATAGACCTTGAGTTTCTTGATCATCGCGTAGCCCAGCGGGCCCTTGGGCAGCATGCCCTTGACGGCCAGTTGCAGCGCGCGACCCGGATGGCGGGCCTGCATGTCCTTGAAGCGCGTGGCGTAGATGCCGCCCGGGTAGCCCGAGTGGCGGTAGTACACCTTGTCCTCGGCCTTGTTGCCGGTGACGCGGATCTTCGAGGAGTTGACGACGATGATGAAATCACCCGTGTCGACGTGAGGCGTATAGATGGGCTTGTGCTTGCCACGCAGGCGGCGCGCCACTTCGCTGGCGACACGACCGAGGACCTTGTCCGTGGCGTCGATCACAAACCATTCATGCTTCACTTCGGCCGGCTTGGCGCTGAAGGTTTTCATGGTGGTGGATACGATGGTTCGATGGGGCCGTTTGTCCCGCTCTTGGCAAGGCGGGCTCTGCCCTGGCTTTCGGATCGGCGCGGACCGGCGGGCAGGAAGCCGGTCCCCGTGCGGATCTGCGGGCGCGGACTCATCCCGGGAATCGTCCCGAGCCGAATTCGTCCCGCATGCCCCGCATGTCCGCAAACATGTTCCGAAGCGGTTTTCCGGTGGCCAAAAACCGGAACTTTCCATTCTACGCGAAAATCCGCGCAATCCCCAAGCGGCCCCTGCGAAACCCCCGACGGGGGTTCAGGCCCAGCGCTTCATCACCGCGATCAGGCGTGCGAAGGTCTTGCCGTAGGGCGGGCGCACCAGCGCGGTGCCCGCCAGCCGGCGCTGCGCCAGGACGGGCTTGAGCTTGCTGAAGGTGTCGAAACCCCAGCGGCCGTGGTAATGCCCCATGCCGGAAGGCCCGACGCCGCCGAAGGGCAGTTCGTCCTGCGCCACGTGCATCAGCGTGTCGTTCAGGGTCACGCCGCCCGAATGGGTGGTGCGCAGCATACGCTCGATGCGCCTGTCGTCGTCGTCGAACCAGTACAGGGCCAGCGGGCGCGGCTGCTCGTTGATGCGCGCGATCACCTCGTCGGTCGATTCGTAGCCCAGCAGGGGCAGCAAGGGACCGAAGATCTCCTCCTGCATGGCCTGCAGGCGCGCCGGCGGGTCCAGCAGCAGCGCCGGCGCCAGGCGGTGGCGCGCATCCTGCGCCTGTTCGCCCTCGAACAACGGGACCACGGGCACGCCAGCCTCGCGCGCCTGCTCGAGCATCGAAGCCAGGCGCACGTAGTGACGGGTATCGATGATGCTGCAGTAATCGGCGCTGAGCAGGCCTTGCGGATACATTTCCCGGGCGGCGTCCACGCAGGCGTCGGCAAAGGCCCGCAACTGAGCGCGGGGAACATGCACATGGTCCGGCGCCACGCAGGTCTGGCCGGCGTTGACCAGCTTGCCGTAGACGATGCGCCGCGCCGCCAGGCGCAGGTCGCAGCCCGGGGCCAGCACGGCGGGCGATTTGCCCCCCAGTTCCAGGGTCACGGGCACGAGCCGGGCGCTGGCGGCGCTCATCACCCGGCGGCCGACCGCGGTGGACCCCGTGAACAGCAGATGGTCCAGGGGCAGCGAGGAAAAGGCCGCCGCCTGCTCGGCGCCGCCGGCGAACACGGCCAGCTCGTCGGGGTCGAAGCGCTCGCGCACGAGTTCGCCGAACAGGCTCGCGAAGGCCGGCGCGTACTCGGAAAGCTTGAGCATGGCCCGATTGCCGGCCACCAGCGCCGAGGCCAGAGGTCCCACAGCCAGGTACAGCGGGTAGTTCCACGGCGCGATGATGCCCACCACGCCCAGCGGCTGCGGCAGCACGCGGGCGCCGGCCGGGCGGAACCAGAGGCCCGGGCTGGCCCGGCGCGCGCGCATCCAGGCGCGCCCGTGGCGCAGGGCGTGGCGCAGCGCCGACAGCGAGGGCACCAGCTCCAGGGCCTGGGTCTCGGCATGGGCGCGCTGGCCGAAGTCGGAGGCGATGGCCTCGCAGATGCGCGGCTCGGCTTCGCCCAGCAGCGTCTGCAGGCGGCGCAGGCGGTCGGCGCGCAATTCCCACGGCGGGTAGGGATCGGCGCGGAACGCGTCGCGTTGCAATGCGTACGCGGCATGCAGGTCCGAAGAAAATGGCTGGGCGCGTTCCATGCGAGATGGCCGCACGAGCGGCAGGGTGGGCGTGGCCTGCTGCAATGCTAGGCCACGCGCGCCGGGACGCCAAACACGGCGTGCGCTGCGGCGGCGCCAGCGGCGCCGTATGCTGCGGCATCACGATGAATCCCAACCCGCACACCCAGCTTCCTCCCGGCGTGCATGTGCTGGTGCACGACTGGCTGAGCGCCAACGCCGTCGTCCTGTGGGACGATGCTGGCACGGCCAGCGTGGTCGACACCGGGCACGTGACCCGCGCGCGCGCCACCTGCGACGGCGTGGCCGGCGCGCTGGCCGGCCGCCGCCTGCGGCGCATTGTCAACACCCACCTGCATTCGGATCACTGCGGCGGCAACGCGCGCCTGCAGCGCGAGCTCGGCGCCGGAGCGGACTGCGCGATCGTCGTGCCGGCCGGAGAGCTCCCGGGCGCCGGCGCCTGGGAACAGCCCGAGTCGGGCGTGGCCCAGGCGGGTCAGCAGGCCGAGCCCTTCCGGGCCGATTGCGGCTACGCGGCCGGCGACACCCTCTGGATGGGCGGCCTGCCCTGGCAGGCGCACGCGGCCGGAGGGCACGACGACCACGCGCTGATGCTGTTCCAGCCCGACGCGAGGGTGTTGATCAGCGGCGACGCCCTGTGGGAGCATGGTTTCGGCGTCCTGTTCCCGGAGATCGACGGTGGCGACGGCTTCGCCGCGCAGCGCGACACCCTGCGGCGCATCGAGCGGTTGGCGCCGCGCCTGGTGATTCCCGGCCACGGTCCGGTGTTCGCGCAACCCGGCGCCGCGCTGGAACGCGCGCATGCGCGCCTGGATGGCTTCGAGGCCGACCCGCCCCGACATGCAGCGCATGCGCTGCGGGTGTTGCTCAAGTTCCACGTCATGGAACAGGCGCGCCCGCCGACGCGGGAGGCCTTGTCCGGCTGGTTCGCATCCACCGCCATGGTGCGCCGCGCGGTGCGCCGTTTCTGGCCCGGCCAGGCCGAATCCGCCGTGTTCGAGCAGACCCTGGACGCGCTGGCGCGCGTGGGCGCGCTCCTGCCGCGCGGCGAACGCGTGGCCGATCCCGACCTGCACTGACGGTCGCCAGGCCGCGAACCCGCCCTGTACCCACCGGGACCTTCCGCACAGCGCGCCCCCGATGTCTGTCGACGCTCCCCCACCCTCGCGCAAGCGCGCGGCGCCGGCCGGTGCTGGAGCGCAGGTCGCGCCCGTGTCCCCGGGCGAGCGCCTGGGCCTGCGCAGCGACTGGGATTTCGCGCTGCATCTGCCGCTGCACTACGTCGATGAAACCCGCATCACGCCCATCGCCGAACTGCGCGAGGGGCGCATCGCCGTGGTGCAGGCGCGGGTGGTGCAGGCCGAGCTCATGGCGGCACGGCGCCGCGTGCTGCGGGTGACGGTGGAGGACGGTGGCGCGCGCCTGGAGTTGCGGTTTTTCCACTTCTACCCGAACTGGGCGCGCCAGTACGCACCCGGCAAGGAGTTGCGCATTCGCGGCGAGCCGCGGCGCGGCCTGTTCGGCTTCGAGATGGTGCACCCGGTATGCAGGGTGGCCGCTCCGGGCGAGGCCCTGCCCCGGAGCCTGACGCCGATCTACCCGGCCGGCGCGGGCATCAGCCAGGCCTGGCTGCGCAAGGCGGTGGCTGCGGCGCTAAGCCGCCTGGACGCGCGCGAATGGCTGCCCGCCGAGCTGCTGGAGCGACTGCGGCTTCCTCCCATCGCACAGGCGTTGCAACTGCTGCACGCGCCCCCGCCCGAGCTGGAGCTGCAAGCGCTGGAGCAGCGCAGCCATCCGGCCTGGCGCCGCGTGAAGTTCGACGAACTGCTGGCCCAGCAACTGGCGCAGCAGATGGCGCGCTCGCGCCGTGCCGAGCAGCGTGCCTGGCCCATGC
>DAIDHU010000594.1 GCA_027451915.1 Thiomonas sp.
TGAAGCGAGCCGCTCGCGAAACTGGGCCCGGGGAGGGCCTGCGGGGCTGCAGACGAGACCTTGGAAGAACGGCCTTGTGCGAATCTATCTGCTCAAGTGTACCACGATCTCGCCCCTGCGCTGCGCGTGGGCGGCGGCAACCCGCGTGGCGGCGCGCATGCTGCGCCGCGATCGGCCCGGTTTCCAATATTTTTCTTGCAACGGGTCTTTCGCGAGCTTTTTTTTCGATTCCAGCTTGCAACACACTCCAATCCGACAAAAAAAGCAGGGCCGGGCCAAGCAGAATTCTTGCAACAACCGCCCATCGCGACCCCTGCCATGCTCAACGCACTCGCCAAGCCGCGCCCCGCGCAAGCCGCCGGAGCGCTCCCCCCGGATGCGCTCCCCCCGGATGCGCCCGCGCCGGCCGAGCCCCCGCCGGCCTCGCGCCGCCGCGCCACTCAGACTTTCCTGACCCACGCCGCGCGCAGCAAGGCCTTCCATGGCTTTGTCAACCCGCCGATCTACCGCGGCTCCACCGTGCTTTTCGACAGCATGGACGACCTGATCCACGGCCGCGCCGAATTCACCTACGGCCGCAAGGGCAACCCGAGCACCCAGGCGCTGGAGAGCGCCTGGACCGAACTGGCGGGCGCGGCCGGCACGATCCTGTGCGGCTCGGGCCTGGCCGCGATCACCACGGCCCTGCTCAGCGTCGCCCGGGCCGGCGACCACCTGCTGGTGGTCGACACCGTCTACGGCCCCGTGCGCGCGCTGTGCGACGGCCTGCTCGAGCGCTTCGGGGTCGCCGTCACCTACTTCCCGCCAGACCCGGGGGCCGCCTTCGAGCAGGCCTTTCGCGACAACACGGTGGCCGTGTACCTGGAGTCTCCCGGCTCCCTGACCATGGAAATCCAGGATATCCCGGGCCTCGCGCGCATCGCGCACGCCCGCGGGGCCTGCGTGCTCATGGACAATACCTGGTCCACGCCGATTCTTTTTGACGCCCACGCGGCCGGCGTGGATATTTCCATCGAAGCGGGAACCAAATACCTCGGCGGCGCCTCGGATCTTTTGCTGGGCCTGGCCAGCGCGAATTCCGCCTATTGGCCCCGACTGCTGGATACCCACAGGATGCTGGGGTGCATCGCCGGCCCCGAAGACGTATTCCTGGCCCTGCGCGGATTCCGCACCCTTGATTTGCGCCTGCGGGAATCCGGCAGGCGCGCGCTGGAGATCGCCCAGTGGCTGCGATCCAGGCCCGAGGTGCTCGCCGTACTGCACCCGGCCCTCGAACAAAGCCCGGGGCATGGCTACTGGAAACGCGACTATCATGGCGCCAGCGGCCTGTTCTCAATAATACTGGCGCCAGTATCCACGCAAAGCCTCGCGCAAATGCTGGACGGATTCCGTTTATTCGGCATGGGATATTCCTGGGGCGGATTCGAAAGCCTGGTAACCCCGATCGACCACGACCTCGTCCGCAGCGCAAAACCCTGGCCGCATAGCGGACCGACTCTGCGTCTTTATATTGGCCTGGAAGATGTCGAGGATTTGAAGCAGGACCTCTCGGACGGTTTTTCGAGACTGACCGGAAAATACTGAAACGAGAATCATCAACACACGGAGAAGCACGATGAAGAACCCCCAGGAGACTCGCACCGAAGCCACCCCGCTGGCGCCGGAGCCGGCCGGGCGCCGCGCCCTGCTGGGCGCCGTGGCCGTCGGCGCCCTCGGGCTGGTGGCCATGCCGGCCTTCGCCGACCCCGCGGGGCTGTGGAAGCGCATCCAGGCCCGCAAGGATCTGCTCATCGGCCTGGAGGGCACCTACCCGCCCTTCAACTACGTCGACAAGCACGGCCAGTTGACGGGCTTCGAGGTCGACTTCGCCAAGGCCCTGGCCGCGCACATGGGCCTGCGCGCGAAGTTCGTTCCCACGCCCTGGTCGGGCATGCTGGCCGGACTGGACGCGGCCCGCTTCGACGTGGTGATCAACCAGGTCACGATCACCCCGGATCGGCAGAAGAAATACCTGTTCAGCCAGCCCTACACCGTGTCCGGCGCACAGATCCTGGTACGAAAGGGCGACCAGGACAAGTACGCCAGCATCGCCAGCCTGGACGGCCGCGTCGTGGGCGTGGGCCTGGGCAGCAACTACGAGGCCTGGCTGAAAAACAACGCGCCCAAGGTGCGCATCCAGACCTACTCGGGCATCAATACCGCCTTGCAGGACCTGGAGATCGGCCGCGTGGACGCCATCATCAACGACCGTCTGGAATCGGCCTACCTGCTCAAGCACACGGACGGACGCGTGGTGGCCGCGGGCCAGCCCTTCTCGAAGCAGTACTCGGGCATCGCCATGCGCCAGGGGCACCCCCAGCTGCAGGCGCACATCGATGCGGCCCTGCAAGCCCTGCGCAAGGACGGCCAGCTCGCCGCGATCTCCAACAAGTGGTTCGGCATGGACATCACCCGCTGAACCATGCGTTCCAGCCTAGAACTGGTCTGGGAATCCCTCCCCATGCTGGCCCAGGGGGCCGGCTACACCATCGTGCTCAGCGTGGGGAGCATGGCCATCGGTCTGCTCATCGGGCTGGCCGTGGCCCTGGCGCGGCTGTACCCCTTGCCGGTGCTGAGCCGGCTGGCCTCCTTTTTCGTGTCCTTCATCCGGGGCACGCCGTTGCTGGTGCAGCTGTTCCTCATTTACTACGGGCTGGGGCAGCTGGGCCTGCGCCTGGACCCCATCCCGTCGGCCTTCCTGGGCTTCAGCCTGAACATCGGCGGCTACACCTCGGAGATCATCCGCTCGGCCATCCTGTCCGTGGACCATGGGCAGTGGGAGGCCGCGCAATCCATCGGCATGTCCCAGCCTCTGACCTTGCGCCTGGTCATCCTGCCCCAGGCCGCGCGAGTGGCGCTGGCGCCCCTGGGCAACAGCTTCATCAGCCTGGTCAAGGACACCTCGCTGGCCGCGACCATCCAGGTTCCCGAGTTGTTCCGGCAGGCCCAGTTGATCACGGCGCGTACCTTCCAGGTGTTCACCATGTATGTGGCGGCGGCCGCGATCTACTGGCTGTTGTCCAGCGTGCTGGCCCGGGGCCAGACGACGCTCGAGGCCAGGTTCTCGGCCCATGTGCGGCGCAGGTAGATTCCCATGCAAGAGACCATGCACGCGACCATGCACGCGACCATGCCGGCGACGATGATCGAGGTGCGGGGCCTGCGCAAGGCCTTCGGGCAGACCGAGGTCCTGCAGGGAATCGACCTCGGCGTGCGCAAGGGCGAAGTGGTGGCGATCATCGGCCCCAGCGGATCCGGCAAGACCTCCCTGCTGCGCTGCCTGAGCTGCCTGGATGATCCCAGCGGGGGATCCATCCGCGTCAATCAGGTGCTGATCGACGGCGCGGTTCCCCTCAAGCGCCAGAAGGCCGCGGTGCGCGAACTGCGTCAGCACGTGGGCTTCGTGTTCCAGAACTTCAACCTGTTTCCCCACCGCACGGCCCTGGAGAATGTCGCGGAGGGCCTGATCTTCGTGAAGCGACAGGCGCGCGAGACGGCGTTGGCCAGCGCGCGTGCCATGCTCGCCAAGGTGGGGCTGGAGAGCAAGCGCGACATGTACCCTTCCGCGCTCAGCGGTGGGCAGCAGCAGCGCGTGGCCATCGCGCGCGCTCTGGCGATGAACCCCGACGTGATCCTGTTCGACGAGCCGACCTCCGCGCTCGACCCCGAGCTGGTCGGCGAGGTGCTCACGGTGATGCGCGCGCTGGCCGAGGAGCACCGCACGATGGTGGTGGTCACGCACGAGATGAACTTCGCGCGCGAGGTGGCCGACCGCACGGTGTTCATGGACGCCGGCTCGATCGTCGAGCAGGGTCCGTCGAAGGAACTGTTCCTCAACCCCCGGGAAGCGCGCACCCGCAAGTTCCTCGGGCGCCTGATGGAGGGCCGCTGAAGGCCGCGAGACCATGGACAAGTTCGACCGTGAGATCCTGCGCCAGTTGCAGCGCGACGCCGATCTGCCCATGGCCAGGATCGCCGAGGCCATCGGCATCTCGCCGGCCGCGTGCTGGCGGCGCCTGCAGCGCCTGCAGGAAGCCGGCGTGGTGCGCGGCAAGGTCGCCCTTCTCGACGACGCCAAGCTCAACGCCGGGGTCACGGTGTTCGTGTCCATCCGCACCAGTGATCACTCCGCATCCTGGGTGAAGGCCTTTTCCACCGCGCTGGACGACATCGAGGAAATCGTCGAGATCTACCGAATGAGCGGCGAGGTGGATTACCTGCTCAAGATCAAGGTGCCGGACATCAAGGCCTACGACGCCATCTACCGCAAGATCATCGAGCGCATGAACTTCCTCGATGTCAGCTCGAGCTTCGCCATGGAACAGATCAAGTCGACCACGGCGCTGCCCCTGTCCTACCTCGAGCTCGAGTAGGCGCCGCGCCGAGTCCGCCCCCTCGCCCCATGCCCATGTCCCACGCCTGGTTCGTGCTGGCCGACCTGCTCGGCACCTTCGCCTTCGCGCTCAGCGGCGCCACCGCCTCCATCGAGCGCAGGCTGGATTTGTTCGGCGTCGCGGTGGTGGCCTTTCTCACGGCCTGCGGAGGTGGCATCGTGCGCGACCTGTGCCTGGGCTCCACGCCGCCCGTGGCCCTGGTCGAGTGGCGCTATCTGGCGGTGGCGCTGCTGGCCTGCGCCATGTCCCTGTGGTCGCAGCGCCTGATCCGGCGCCTGCGGCATCCGGTGCTGGTGTTCGACGCGCTCGGACTGGGCTTTTTCGCGGTGGCCGGCGCCCACAAGGCCCTGCTGATCACCCGCAACCCCGAAGCGGCCGCCGTGCTGGGGGTCGCCACCGCGGTCGGCGGAGGCGTGCTGCGCGACGTTCTGCTCAACCGGGTGCCCGTGATCCTGCAGCGCGAGATCTACGCGCTGGCCGCGCTGCTCGGCGCGGGCGTGCAGGTCGTCGGACAACGCGCGGGCTGGGCGCCGGACTGGACGCCCTGGGTGGGCGCCTTCAGTTGCGCCCTGCTGCGCTTCCTGGCGATGCGCCGGGGCTGGCGTCTTCCCCTGTCGCGCGGCGTCGATCGCGCCACATCCTGACACAGCGCGGGCCGCTGCGGCATCCTAGGATGCCGGTTGCCGCGGCCGAAGGGGCGTCGCGGCACGTTTTCCGCAGGAACCCCAATGACCCAGCAGAACCCCCGAGCTCGAGCAGCGCCCGGCCGCATCGCGCTGCTCGGCTCGATCGCACTCGTGGCCGCGGCCCTCGCCGGAACGGCGGGCTGGCTGCTCGGACGCCAGGGCCCGGCGCCGCACGAGACCCTGCCCGTGTTGTTCAAGGCGCCGGAATTCCGGGGATTGATCAACCAGAACGGCATCCAGTTGTCCTCCGCGCATTTCCGCGGCAAGGCGCTGGTCGTGACCTTCCTGTTCCCCTATTGCAATACCTTCTGCCCGGTGGTGGCGGCACACCTGGTGGGTTTCGAGAACCTGCTGGCTTCCACGCCGCTGGCCGGGAGGGTCGACGTGGTCGCCTTCGACGTCGACCCCGGCGATACCGGTCCGCGGCAAATGCGCGCTTTCCTGCGCGAGTACGGCTGGAACCCGGCGAATCCCCGCTGGCAGTTCCTGACCGGCCGCCCGACCCAGATCCGGCGCGTGGTTTCCGGGGGCTACCACGTGGACTACCAGAAGGTGCCGGATGCGCCCGCCTCCGCGCCCGCGTCCCCGCAGGCCCCGGCGGCGCTGGCCGTGGCCGGCAGCGACCCGCAGCCCATCGTGGCCAATCCCCTGGCGACGCGGGCCGACGTCGACTACGACATCACCCACGAGGACGTGATGATGATCGTCGATCCGCAAGGCCGCGTGCGCAAGATCTACGACCAGGCCGACGCGGTGGGCAAGATGCGCCTTCTGCGCGATGTGCGCGCCGCCCTGGGCAGGCCCTGAGCCTGCCGGGCCGGCTTCACTGCAGCATGAAGGTCTGGTATTCGAGCTTGCGAAACAGGCCCTGCAGCAGCACCAGGCCGAAGAACAGGGTGCACAGGATGGACACCGCGAAACCGTAGCCGTAGTAGTCCGATCCCAGGTGGATCGACACCAGGCTCAAGCTGAAGTTCAGAACCGCCAGGACCGCGGTGATCATGACCAGCTCGCTGCGCCGGTCGAGGTAATAGAACACGTTCAGCACGGCCAGCAGCATGACCTGGAAGCTCGCGGCCACCGCCTGCACCATGTAGAGCGGGGTATACAGCTCGCTGATGCCGATGAGCCGAAAGATCGAGGGCACGAAGGTGTAGAGGGTCAGCAAGGTCAGCGCCTGCACTTTCAGGATCTGGTACAGCCCGTCCCGCACCACCTCCTGCATGCGTTCGCGAAACCCCACGATGGCGCCCAGCGTGCCCCCGCCGCGCACGGTCTTGTAGAACTCGTCGTACCACTCGACGAAGTCGGTCTCGAACTTGACCAGGAACACGGCCATGCCCGGTATCACCGAAAGATAGGCCAGGAACACCGGCAGGTCGTAGATGGTCGACGCGCGCAGCACGCCGATGATCGGGCGGGAGGTCCCGGGATCGAACCAGAACACCAGCTTGTCGATCCAGATCCCGAGGTTGTAGAGGGTTCCCCCGAGCAGCAGCGCGGTGTACATGCGCCCAGGCCGAAAGCATTCCAGGGTCAAGGCCGACTGCACCGGGAAATTGCGCAGCACCAGCCAGAGCATCACCCCCCACATGACGAACTGCCCGCCCAGGAAGCCCGCCAGCAGCCCATCGATGCCCCATGGGCGCCCGCAGGACGCGAACACCACCGAGGCCCCGTAGCCCAGCGCGTACAGCAGCACGATGACGCGGTAGTTCTTGAGCCCGGACAGGAAAGCCGTGGTGATCCAAAGATTGCACAGCAAGGTGAAGCCCAGGACGATCCAGACCCTGTAGAAAACATCCACGCCCTCAAAGCCCACCAGAGACAACACCAGGCCGAAGACTCCGGCCACGGCGGTGGTCACCAGCATGACTCCGAGGTAGGCCCCCCCGATACGCTCCTTGCGCTTCTCGAACAGGCGATCGGCCACCCAGCGGGTGAAACCCAGCTGCAGCCCGCCGGTCAGCACCAGGGACCCCATGATCAGATAGGTGACGGTGATCTGGAACTGCGTGATCAGCAGCCCCGGCGTGACCACCCCCAGGGAGATGATGCCGGTGGCCATCAGACCCAGGATGGAAAACACCCAGGGCCCGGAACTGATGATGGAGGCGTACAGGTAGGCCCTCAACAGTCCGAGGTAGGACTGCGTGCGCAGGAGCTTGCGCAGTTCGAATCCGATTCCGGCCATCGCGTCTGCTGCCTCAGCCGGCGCTCGGCCATGCGGTGTCGGGAGCACCGATGTCCAGATCCAGGGCTTCGAAGGCCTGCGCTGTCTCGAGCTCGTCGGCTTCGCCGCGCATCGGCTCGCCCCGCAGCACCGTGGCCAGCGCCCCCACCTGGTCGCGCTGCCCGGAGGCGCGCGCCACGCTGCGCTCCAGGGCGTCCTGGTACACCGAACGGTACAAGTCGAACATCAGTTCCTGCGTGTAGTAGCGCTCGACCCGCGCCACGGCCGCGGCGCTGGCCGCCTTCCAGCGCTCGGGGTCGCCCAGCAGCGCGGCGCACTCCACACCCAGCGACTGCGCGTCGGCGATGCCCACGAGCTGCCCGGCGGCCCCCAGCGCCTCGTCTTCGGGGCCGAGGCCCAGCAGCAACTGGCGGCACGAGCCCACATCGGTGGTCACCGCGGGCACCCCGGCCGCGAATCCTTCCAGCAGCACCAGGGGCAGGCCTTCGCTGATCGAGGACAACACGACCAGACCCACCTTCGGCAGCAGCTCCGCGGTGCGCTGAAAGCCCAGAAAGCGCAGGTTGTCGCCAAGCTGCAGGCTTTCCGCCAGTTCCCGGCACTCGCGCACATAGTCCGGATCCTCGTCCTGCGGTCCGGCGATCCAGCCCTCGATGGTCGGCAGCCGGTTGCGCGCCACGCGCACGGCACGAATGAAGGTCTTCACATCCTTGATGGGCACGACGCGCCCGATCAGGCACATGACCGCGGGCGCCTGCGCGGGCCGCGCGGCCCGAGCGGCAGCATAGGCCTGCAGGTCGACGCCGTTGGGAATCGAGCAGGTCGTCACCGGATCCGCGCCATCGGCGATCTGACGGATTCGGTTGGCCTCGTACAAGGACACCACCGGATCGGCGCTGTCGTAGCACATGCGACCGAGGGACTCGAACAGACGAATCCACAGTTGGCGCAAATACCCGGCATCGCCGGCGTTGCGCTCCAGCATGGGGGTGTTGTCGCTGATCCAGGTCGACGAGAACAGCTCGATGCGCCGTTCCTTGGTGTAGATCCCATGCTCCGACAGGATCAGGGGCTTGTCGTGCATGCGCGAGAGGATGGCGCCGAGGTAGCCCGCGTAGCCCGTGGACACGCTGTGGTACACGGTGGCCGCGGGCAGCTGGCGCGCCAGTTCGGCGAGGGTCCAGATCGGCGTATGCATGGTCCGCACGGTCCAGAAATAGTCCACGAAGGAAGGGTCCGTGCAACGCGACTCGTATTCGCTGGCGATGTAGGACCAGGAGTCGCCCGAATGCAGGAAATAGCCCAGGTCGAGCTTGTCGCCCATGGCCTCCAGGCCGCGGCGAAGCAGCTCCGAGCGGCTGTCGCGATCCTGCCCCTCGCGCAGCAGGACATGCAGGCTGTCCACCAGGTCCGCGGTGGCCGGATCGCCTCGCCGCTGCACGGGCTCGGGCAGCAGGGTCTGGCTGAACAGGTAGTGGTGGGTGATGGCGACGACGTTGTCGGGCACCTGGTAGCGCGGCTTGCCGTAGTCCTGTTCACGCGCACCGATGAACACGATGTGGAAACGCAGATGCGCGAACCCGCGAACCATCTGGTGCACCCAGCTCGACACGCCGCCGGCCACGTAGGGGTAGGTTCCCTCCAGCAAGAGCATGACATCCACCAGGCTCGGCGCCTCGTAGCCCTGCGGCTGCGTGTCCACGAAATCCACACGGCTCATGTTCCCGCTCCCGCCCTCCAGGTGGAATCCAGCGCGCCATCGGGCGCCTTCGGCGCCGGGCTGCCGCCCGTGCGGCCCTTCCAGAGCCGCACCACCGGACGCAGGCGCGGCGCGACCTGAGACACGTCCAGGGGCAGCAGACTGTGCGCGACCTGATCGTAGCGCCTCGCCATCCACTCGATTTCCGCCGCGTAGGGTCGCCACAGCGTCGGCGCCGCGCCCTGCGCGGCGAGCTCGTCCAGGGCGGCTCTGGCCGCATCCATGCGCTGCGTGGCCAGCGAAAGCCGCAGCACCATCAGACGCAGCCCGGTGTCGCGCGGCATCGCACGCAGCGCCAGCTCGCAGTGCTCGAGGGCCTGCTCCAGCGCGAACACCCGGAGGTCCCCCTGGGCCAGCCCCTGGTAGATGAATTCCATGTGCATCTCGGCCACCCGCCGCGCCGTGCGCCCGAGCTGGTCCGGGGGTGCCCCCGCGGCCTGGGCCTGCCTGAGCTCGCGCGTGGCCGCCTGCAGGGAATCCGTGAGCCGATGCTCCCATTCGCTGCCGATGCCGTAGGCCAGCAGCCGGATCTCCTCGTTGGGATCGCTGAGCAAATGGCGCATCACCGGCAGCGCCAGCCGGGGAGGCATCTCGCGCAGAGCCAGCACCGCGCGAATTCGCCGCTGCGCGGGTTGGCTCTGGTCGCGCGCGATGCTGGCCATCTGGCCCGCCGGCATCTCCTGGCGCATCGCCTCATCCGGTTGCGCGATGGAAAACACATCCAGGCGCGGAGCCGATCGCAGCGCCTCCGGCTGGGCCTCCCGCAAGGGCCGCGCATGCGCGAGGCGAATGGCGATGAGCAGCCCCGGGGCACCGACCAGCGGCATGAACAAGGCCGGCAACCCGAGCAGGCTCAGCGCGAGCCCGCGAGGCTCGCGGCAAGAAGCGGGCAGCCAGGCCGACAGGGTCAGCGCCGAGAGCAGCGCCGCGACGCCATGCAGCGCCCAGAACACCAGCAGAGGCTGCGCGACCGGCCCGCGGAGCAGGATCCACAAAGCCCCGGCATCCAGTGCCAGCGGCAGGGGCCGCAGCCAGGGAAGGACTCCGGAGACCCTCAACTTCCCTCTCCCGGCTGCGCTTGCCGCTCGGCTTGCGGGGCCCCGCCGGCGGAGGATCCGAGCACCGATTCCACCATGCCGCGAAGCTGGCCCAAGCCATCCGCCCCCTGCACCGGAACCACCTCCAGGCTCAAGGCGTCGGCTTGAGGCCAGTTGTCGCGCGCTGCGATCTGCCGCGACAGCTCGAACATGTCGCGCCGGTACTGGGCCAGCGCGGCGACGCTGTACAAAGGAAGCAGCACGACCAGCACGACCCGCGATGTCTCTCCCCCGAAGGTCCAGGTGGAGCTGTTCAGCGGCTGGTTGGCGGAGAACTCCGCAAGCTCCTCGGGGCCCAGCCAGTCCGCGCCCGTCCAGACCACGCAATAGCTGCGCAGGCGAGACTGCGCATGCAGGCGGCTGAGTTGCGCCCATTCCTGCTGCAGGCCGATCGGTGCCTGCTCCCAGGCGGCGCGGAATTCGGCCACGCCCGACTCGAGCAGGGAGAAGTCGAGGTAGGAGGCGCACAGGACCTGCAGCCTCTGCAGGTTCTGCTCCTCGAAGGACATGAAGGGCATCGAATGCACCGCCAGCACGGCATCCACTTCGCCCGTCTCGGCCAGGCGCAGGGGTGCCGCGAAGACCCAGACGCTTTGCCCAGCGTCGCTGGCTCGTTCCTGCGCGACATGCACGGCTTCTCGGGTCTGCAGCGCACGCTGGATCAGAGGATGGCCCGCATCGAAGCTGGGCAGCTCCTGGCCCAGGGCATGCCCCAGGCGCCAGTGCCCGGCCACCGCGGCGCGACCGCGCCCGCGCCGCGGCTCGAGCACGAACACGCCGGCCTCCAGCAACCTGCACGACTGGCTCAGCAGCAGAAGGAACGCGTCGGGATCGGGCAGCGGCCGCTGCGCACGGGCCCCGGGGCGCCGCGCATTGCCGACGGAGAACGCGAAAATCCTGCGCAAGTCCAGCAGCGCGTCGCGCAAGGTCACCGGGCGGTCGATGAGCTCCTGTTCCAACGAGGCCAGGGATTCCTTGACGATGAACAGGCGCCGCTTCGTGCGCTCCAGTCTGGCCCCGAGATCCAGGGCCAGGGCCCGCTGCAGGGCCTCCCGTCGCAGCATCACGCTGCCGAACTCGCCGAGCACCAGGGTCACCAGTACGCCGCCCAGAAAAAACTCGGAGGGGAAGGCGGCCGCCATGGGCACGCCGAACAGGCGCGGTGCCAGACTCCAGAAGGCGGCGTACAGCCCCGCCCCCACCATTCCCGCGGCGGCGCCGTAGCGAACGGCGACAAGCCATGGCCCCAGCCAGATCCAGGGGAAGGCCGCGTGCAGGCCCAGCGGGTCCTCCGGCCGCAGCCTCCAGCTCAGCGCGAGAATGGCCGTGGGCAGGAGCACGCGCTCGATCACGGCCAGACGCGACCAGGGGCCGGCGCCGCGGCCCGCCTCCAGCCACGCATCCTTGCGGCGCAAGGTCCGCAGCGTGAACTCGCGCAGCATCGCACCGATTCCCATGGGGCCGCTCCGGCTCAGGCTCATGGCGCGGAATGCGGCGGCCGCGCCGTGTCGGGCACCACCCGCAGCCCCTTCAGCAGCGCCTGGATCTGCGCCTGGCCCACGGCGGCCAGCGACTGATAGCCCCAGCCCGAGCGCGCGCCGCTGGCACTCCACACCACGCGGCCATCGGCCACGTCGCGCAACTCCAGCACCACGCCCACGGCCGGCTCGCTGTCCACGCCGGTCTTGTAGCGCCACTCGGTCACACTGCCGCCCAGCGCATAGCGCGCGCCCTGGCGCCGCGCCCACTGCAAGGCCTGCCGAGGACTCGGGGCCGGCGAGGCACTCAGCAGATCGGTCTCGGGCCGGGGATAGCTCAGGACCTCGCGCAGCCCCTGCTGGCGCAGCAGGGACACGGTGATCGCCTGCGCGCGCCGCGCCGCCAGCGGCACGTCGGTCAAGTTGGCGAAGGGCAGCACCGCCAGCCTTTCACCGGCGCCCAGCGCGGGGGAGCTGGAGGACACGGTGGCGACGGCGCAGCCGCCCAGCAGCAGCAGGGCCGGCACGACCAGCATGGCCAGCCATGCGAGGGGACGGCGGAGCAAGAGGATTCGCGACATGACAGTCTCCCGATATTGTCAAACTCAAGGCGTCTAGCTAGCGACCAAACCACATGCGGTATTGCAAGGTCCATTGAAGGCTCTGCCCCGAAGCATCGCGCACGCGCTGGTAGCCCAGGGCGAGCTGATCGCCGCCCAGCAACGGCCCGCGCACGCCGGCGTCCACGTTGCTGGTCAGGCCCAAGGTACGCGATTGCAGCAGGTCGAATTCGCCATACGGCATCCAGCGCCCGGCGTAGCCCCGCGCATGGTCCATGCCCAGGCCGATCCCGACCCCGAAGGCGCTGTCGCTGATCGGCATGAAAAAGCTCGCACTCGGCACGGCCGCGCCGGGAACCAGTCCGGCGTAGGCCGGCAATCGCAGTCCGGCCACCGTGGTGAAGTCCTGCTGGTAGCCGAGAAGCTTGAGTTGCACGTCGGGCTCGCCCAGCCGGAGTCGCAGCCCGATCTGGGCCTGCAGCGCGCGCCCGCTGCCCAGCGCCTGGCCCGAGCGCGTGCGGTAGCGCATGCCCGCCGCCGTGAGGCTGGCCCATATGCGCCCGAAATCGCGCCGCAGGCGCAGTTGCAGCCGGTCGCGCTCGCCGGCCACCAGCAGCGCGGCGGATTCGTCGGCGACGGCGTTGCGCTCGAGCTGGATGCGGCTGTCGATCGCCCAGGGCAGGCGCGCGGAGGCTTCGAGCTTCCAGCCCTGCGCCAGGCCCACGGCGCGGTTGCGCGTCCACGTCAAACCCAGACTGCGGCGCCCTGCCCGCCAACGCAAGCCCAGGCCCGCCTCGCTCCACAGCCCCGGCAGGCCGACCAGGGTAGACGCGTCGGCGCTGCCCAGGGACTGGCGCGCGGCATCGAGGTCCAGGCTCCAGTTGCGGTCCACCTGCCCATGCAGGCTGGCCCGCGGGCCGCGACGCACCACATTGCCGACCCGCAGGTCCTGCCATTGCAGGCCCGCCGTGCTGGCCAGCGCGAGTTCACGGGCGGCGGTCTGCGCTTGCAGGGCGCGCAGCCGCGGGGAATCCTGCCCGGAACGCGCGGCCCGCTCCAGCAAGGCCTGCGCCAGGCGCAGCGAGCGTCCCGCCTGTCCAGCCGCCTGCTCGGCCTGCGCCAGGTCCGGCGCTGGCAGCGCCGCGGCTCCCGCGCCGCGCAGATCCCGCGCGATCGCCGGGGCGTCCCGGGAGCCCAGGTCGAGTTGCAACTGCAGGGACTGACGCGCCGGCGCCGACAGCGCCTGGTGCGCCAGCCACCAACGCGCCGCCGAGCGGGTGTCGAGGCCCGCCAGCCAGTCGGCGATCGCCGCGTCGACGCTCCTGCGCTGCCGCGGGGTGAGCGAGCCGCGCTGCAGGCGCGCGCGCAGGGCCCCGAGCAGGCCGCGCTGCCCCGAGGCGCCGAGATAGCGCCGCGACAGGCGCAGTCGCGCGATCAGCCCGCGCAAATCGGCATCGGCTTGCGCGGGCCCTGCGCGCGGCCCCCGCGAGGGGCCCGACAGCAGCGCCCAGGCACGATCCCAGGCCAGGCCGGCGCGACGCGCGTCGCCCACCTGCTGCCACAAATCGCCGTAGTCCAGCAGCCACAACGCATCCGAGGCATGGGCGGGATACAGGCGCTGCGCGTAGCCCAGCGCCGCGCGCGAATCCCCGAGGGCCTGCGCCGCCGCCAGCGAAACCTCCAGGCCCTCGGGGCTTTGACGCAAGGCGGGGGCGAAGGCGGGGAAATGACCCCGCAGGCAGGCTCGGTCGGCCGCGTCGATGCAGATCCAGAGCAGGCCGATCTCATAGCCGCGGTCGCCGGGGGCCAGGCGCAGGGCCTGCTCCTGGTCGGCCAGCGC
>DAIDHU010000595.1 GCA_027451915.1 Thiomonas sp.
CATGCAGATCAAGGTCGAGAAGGGCCGCGGCTACGTGCCGGGCAACCTGCGGCGCTACGCCGACGAAGGCGGCAAGACCATCGGGCGCATCGTGCTCGACGCCTCCTTCTCGCCGGTGCGCCGGGTCAGCTACGCGGTGGAGAACGCCCGCGTGGAGCAGCGCACCGACCTCGACAAGCTGGTCATGGACATCGAGACCAACGGCTCGATCAGCGCGGAGGAGGCCATCCGCACCTCGGCGCGCATCCTGGTGGAGCAGCTGTCGGTGTTCGCCAGCCTGGAAGGCGCCGAGAAGTCCCTGGAGGCCGCCGGCTCCGCCAGCGCCCAGCAGTTCGACCCGATCCTGCTGCGCCCGGTGGACGATCTGGAGCTGACCGTGCGCTCGGCCAACTGCCTGAAGGCCGAGAACATCTATTACATCGGCGACCTGATCCAGCGCAGCGAGACCGAGTTGCTGAAGACGCCGAACCTGGGACGCAAGTCCCTGAATGAAATCAAGGAAGTGCTGGCCGCCCGCGGCCTGACCCTGGGGATGAAGCTCGAGAGCTGGCCGCCCGCCGAGCTCGACAGCCGCAACCCCTGATAACGGGGCCGGTACCTGATACGGCCGGCCCGAGAAACCCTGCAAAAGGACCTTCACCATGCGTCACGGAAACGGACTGCGCAAACTCAACCGTACCTCGAGCCACCGGCTCGCCATGCTGCGCAACATGGCCAACTCGCTGATCGAGCACGAGGCCATCAAGACCACGCTGCCCAAGGCCAAGGAACTGCGCCGCGTGGTCGAGCCCCTGATCACCCTGGGCAAGAAGCCGAGCCTGGCCAACCGCCGCCTGGCCTTCGATCGCCTGCGCGACCGCGCCTCGGTGCTCAAGCTGTTCGGCGAGCTGGGCGAGCGCTACCGCAGCCGCCCGGGCGGCTATACCCGCATCCTGAAGTTCGGGTATCGCGTGGGTGACAATGCGCCGATGGCGCTGGTCGAGTTGGTGGATCGCCCGCAGCCGGTCGCCTCCGCTGCCGACGACAAGGCCGCCGAGTAATCCGCCGCCCGCCGCACGGCGCGCCGCATCCCCTTCGACGGGGTGGGCGCGCCGTTCGCATTTGCGGCCTGGCTTTTGTTCCCTCCGCGAGCCCAGCATGATGCAGAAGGTTTTGGCGGCGCAGGTTCCCACCGACCCTCCGGCCGGGCCGGGCCAGGCAGGCGCGCCCCTGCTGAGCGTGCGCGGCCTGGTCAAGCGCTACGGCGGCGCCGAGGTGGTGCGCCAGCTGGATTTCGACATCCTGCCTGGCGAGTGCCACGGCATCATCGGACCCAACGGGGCCGGCAAGACCACCACCATCCGCCTGTGCCTGGGCCTGGCCGCGCCCGACGCCGGGCGCATCGAGCTCATGGGCCTGCCCGTGCCCGCGCAGGCGCCGAGTGCGCGCATGCGCGTGGGGGTGGTCACCCAGTTCGACAGCCTGGACCCCGATTTCACGGTACGTGAGAACCTGATGGTCTACGGGCGCTACTTCGGCATGTCCGAAGCGCAGACCCGCCAGCGCATCCCCGCGTTGCTGCAATTCGCCGCGCTGGAGCACAAGGCGGATGCGCGCATCCAGGAACTCTCGGAGGGCATGAAGAGGCGCCTGAGCCTGGCGCGCGCGCTGATCCACGACCCCGCGCTGATTTTCCTGGACGAGCCCACCACCGGGCTGGACCCGCAGGCCCGGCACCTGATGTGGGACCGCCTCAAAGGTCTGCTTCAGCAGGGCAAGTCCATCCTGCTGACCACCCACTTCATGGACGAGGCCGAGCGCCTGTGCGCACGCGTGCTGGTGCTCGACCATGGCCGCCGGCTCGACGAGGACACCCCGCTGGCGCTGATCCAGCGCCATGTGGAACCCCGTGTGATCGAGGTCTACGGAGCCCTGGTCGAGCAGGCGCAGGCCCTGGCCACGCCCCTGGCCGAGCGTGTGGAGCGCAGCGGAGATACCCTGTTCGCCTACGCGCATGCGCCCGATGCGGTGCTGGAGGCCCTGCAGGCGCTGGGCGACGGTGTGCGCGTGCTGCACCGCCCCGCCAACCTGGAGGACGTGTTCCTCAAGCTCACCGGACGCCAGTTGCGCGACTGAGCCGAATCCACCCCGTAGCAACCCCGCATCGATCCGTCCCCGGCCCCCGCAGCCCTTCCGCCATGTCCGACCCGGCCTCCCTCTCCCGCGCGGTGCTTCCCGGCGTCGCGCGCCCGGCCCCCGCATGCCTGCCGCGCTGGCGCTTCGTGCCTGTCTGGCGGCGCAACGCGCTGGTATGGCGCAAGCTCGCGCTGGCCAGCCTGATCGGCAACGTGGCCGAGCCCCTGCTCACGCTGGCCGCCTTCGGCTGGGGCGTGGGCTCGCTGGTCGGCCATGTCGACGGCGTGCCCTACATCCTGTTCCTCGCCTCGGGAAGCGTGTGCATGGGGGTGATGAACGCGGCCAGTTTCGAAGCCACCTATTCCAGCTTTTCCCGCATGCACGTGCAACGCACCTGGGATGCCATCCTGCTCACGCCCACCGGGCTGGGCGACGTGCTGCTGGGCGAGCTCGCATGGGCCGCCACCAAGGCGCTGATGAGCGGCGCGGCCCTGCTGCTGGTGGTGGTGCTCCTGGGCATCAGCCGCGCGCCCACGCTGCTGCTGGTGCTGCCGCTGCTGGCCCTGGTGGCCGCCGTGTTCGCCGCGCTGTCCCTGGTGGTCAATGCGCTGGCGCGTTCCTACGATTTCTTCACCTATTACCTGACCCTGGCGCTGACGCCGATGGCCTTCCTGTCGGGGATTTTCTTTCCCCTGACGGCGATGCCGCCCTGGCTGCAGGACTTCGCGCAGGTCCTGCCGCTGCAGGCCGCGGTGCGACTCGTGCGCCCCTTGTTCCTGGGCGGGCTGGACCCTCGCTGGCCGCTGCACCTGGCCGTGCTGCTGGCCTACCTCGCGGCCGGGTGGTGGCTGGCGCTGGTGCTCACCCGCAGGCGCTTTCGTGCCTGAGGGACGTGCAGGAAACGCGGCGCAGGAGCACCATGGCAGGGTATTGGTGCCACAATATCAAATCTGACTGATATAGAGCCTTCCGTGATGTCCCCGATCCGCCTTTCCCCCGCCGTGCTGCGCTGGCTGGCCGGCGTTCTGGCCCTGTTCGCCGTGACTGGCGCGCAGGCCCAGCAGGGCCAGTTCCTCCAGCCCGACGAGGCCTTCCGCCTGTCGGTGCCCGCCCCCTCGGCGAACACCGTGCAGCTTCGCTTCGACATCGCCAAGGGCTACTACCTGTACCAGGAGCGCTTCCACTTCGTGGCGCAGACTCCCGGTGTGCGCCTGGGCGAGCCGGATTTCCCGCCGGCGCACCGCAAGTTCGACCCCAACCTGGGCCACATCGTCGCCCATTACCGCAACCAGGTGGTGGTGCCGCTGCCCGTGCAGGCCGCGCCGGCGAAGTTCGCCCTCAAGGTCACCTACCAGGGCTGCTCCGACCAGGGACTGTGCTATCCCCCCATCGACAAGGTGGTCGAGGTCAGCCTGAAGGCCTTCGGCGGCAACGGAACCGCGGGCCTGCAGGGCCAGGAGCAGGCCGCATCGTCGGCGCTGGGCAGCCTGCTGGGCGCGCTGCGTGGCGGCCGATCGCAGCCGGACACGGGCGCCGCGCCGACCACGCCTCCCGCCACGGGCTCCGCGCCGGCCCCGGCTTCCAAGGCTTCCGCGGCCACCCCCGCCGAGGCCCCTCAGTCGGCCCCGGCCGCCACGACCGCGGTGCCGCCGCAGCCCGGCGCCGCGGGCGACGCGGCCACCCCCGCGGGCGGCGAGACCTCGCGCATCGGCGCCGCGCTGGCCGGCGGCAAGCTCTGGCGCATCGTGCCCATGTTCGTGCTGTTCGGGCTGCTGCTGGCCTTCACCCCTTGCGTGCTGCCCATGGTGCCCATCCTCTCCAGCATCATCGTGGGCGGCGGCGCGGCCGGGCATGCCGTCTCCCGCTGGCGCGGGCTGGCGCTGGCCTTCGCCTATTCGCTGGGCATGGCCCTGGTCTACACGGCTTTCGGCGTGGCCGCGGGTCTGCTGGGCCACGGCCTGGCCGCCGCCTTGCAGAACCCCTGGGTGCTGGGCGTGTTCGCGGCTCTGCTGGTGCTGCTGTCGCTGTCCATGTTCGGTTTCTATGAACTGCAGATGCCCAGCAGCATCCAGAGCCGGCTCAGCCGGGGCTCCAGCGCCCTGTCCGGAGGGCATGCGCTGGGGGTGTTCCTGATGGGCGGCATCTCGGCCCTGATCGTCGGACCCTGCGTGGCCGCGCCCCTGGCCGGCGCGCTGCTCTACATCAGCCAGACCGGCAACGCCGTGATCGGCGGCGTGGCATTGTTCTCGCTGGCCGCCGGCATGAGCGTGCCGCTGCTCGCGGTGGGCGCCGGCGCCTCCGCGCTGCTGCCCCACGCCGGGCGCTGGATGGACGCGGTCAAGGCGCTGTTCGGCGTGTTGCTGCTGGCGACCGCCCTGTACATGCTGGCGGGGGTGTTGCCGGCCTGGGTCCAGATGCTGGCCTGGGCCGCGCTGCTGATCGTCAGCGCCAGCTTCCT
>DAIDHU010000596.1 GCA_027451915.1 Thiomonas sp.
GTAGAACAGCAGCCCGTTGAGCTCGTCGAGCACCGGCAGCACCGACTTGCGCGACACCGAGGTCCAGCAGCCGAAGATGGCCGCCACCTTGTCCTGGGAGATCAGTTGCCGGGCCTTCTCGGCGAACAGCGGCCAGTTCGAGGCCGGATCCACCACCACCGGCTCGATGGGGTGTCCGTCCACGCCGCCGGCGGCGTTGATCTCGGCGATGGTCATCAGGTCCACGTCCTTCAGCGCGGTCTCCGAGATCGCCATGGTTCCCGACAGCGAATGCAGGATGCCGACCTTGATCGGCGACTTGCGCGCGGCGATCGCGGGAAAGGGCAGGCTGCTGGCCGCGACGGTGGCGGCTGCTGCACCCAGGGTCTTGATGGCATTGCGACGGTCCATGCTGGTCATCCTCTTCAAAAGGGGTCAAGGGATGCCGAGGTTCCGCAAGTCCCGTGCCACGCCTGCCCACGCGCACCGATTGCGGCCCGCTCAGGATGAGCGCGCCGAGCGCGCGCGCGACGCGCCCGCGCGAGGGTCCTCGCGAAGCCCGGGCTCGGCGCACCGCCGCTGGGCACGCGCGGCAGGCGCGCACCGCGGTCGTGCGCCCGCGCACCGCGATGCGCAAGCCGCGCTCGCCCGATACGGGTGCGCACCAGCGCGCGCCACGCACCACGAAGGCGGGTACGGTTCTTGCCACGGTGCATGCGCCCCCGCATCCCCAGCCCGGAGAAGCCCGACCATGGACCTGAGCCCCCGCGAAAAGGACAAGCTGCTGCTGTTCACCGCCGCCTTGCTGGCCGAGCGCCGCAAGGCGCGGGGCCTGCGCCTGAACGTGCCCGAGGCCGTGGCCTACATCAGCGCGGCGGTCCTGGAGGGTGCGCGCGACGGGCGCAGCGTGGCCGAGCTGATGAGCCAGGGCCGCGAGCTGCTGTCGCGCGAGGACGTGATGGACGGAGTCGCCGAGCTGATCCCGGACATCCAGGTCGAGGCCACCTTCCCCGATGGAACCAAGCTGGTCACGGTGCACCAGCCCATCGTCTGAGCCCATTACCCCAAGCCATCCCCGAGCCCGAGGAGCCCCCAGCATGTACCCCGGAGAAATCCTCTGCGCCGACGGCGAGCTCGAGCTCAACCCCGGCCGCCCCCGCCTGCAGCTCATCGTGCACAACACCGGCGACCGACCCATCCAGGTCGGCTCGCATTACCACTTCGCCGAGACCAACCCGGCGCTGCGTTTCGAGCGGGGCGCGGCCCGCGGCATGCGCCTGGACATCGCCAGCGGCACCGCGGTGCGCTTCGAGCCCGGACAGCAGCGCACGGTGTCCCTGGTTCCCCTGGACGGCCGGCGTCGGGTGTTCGGGTTTCGCGGCGAGGTGATGGGAGATCTGGCATGAGCACGATCTCCCGTCGCGCCTACGCGGAAATGTTCGGCCCCACCGTGGGCGACCGCGTGCGCCTGGCCGACACCGGGCTGTTCATCGAGGTCGAGCAGGACTACACCCTGCGCGCCGGGGGCTACGGCGAGGAGGTCAAGTTCGGCGGCGGCAAGACCATCCGCGACGGCATGGGCCAGGGCCAGGCCACGCGCGCCGAAGGCGCCATGGACCTGGTGATCACCAACGCCCTGATCCTCGACCACTGGGGCATCGTCAAGGCCGACGTGGGGCTGCGCGGCCAGCGCATCGCGGCCATCGGCAAGGCCGGCAACCCCGACGTGCAGCCGGGCGTGGACATGGTCATCGGCCCCGGCACCGAGATCCTCGCCGGCGAGGGCATGATTCTCACCGCCGGAGGCATCGACTCGCACATCCACTTCATCTGCCCGCAGCAGATCGAGGAAGCCCTGATGAGCGGAGTCACCACCATGCTCGGAGGCGGAACCGGGCCGGCCACAGGCACCAACGCCACCACCTGCACGCCTGGGCCGGAGAACCTGGCGCGCATGCTGCAGGCGGCCGAGGCCTTCCCCATGAACCTGGGGTTCTACGGCAAGGGCAACGCCAGCCGCCTGGCCCCCCTGCGCGAGCAGCTCGACGCCGGGGCCGTCGGGCTGAAGCTGCACGAGGACTGGGGCACCACGCCGCAGGCCATCGATACCTGCCTGGAGGCGGCCGAGCAGGCCGACGTCCAGGTGGCCATCCACACCGACACGCTGAACGAATCCGGCTTCGTCGAGGACACCATCGCCGCCTTCAAGGGGCGCACCATCCACACCTTCCACACCGAGGGAGCGGGCGGAGGCCACGCGCCCGACATCCTGCGCGTGCTGGGCGAGTCCAACGTGCTGCCCTCGTCGACCAACCCGACCCGCCCCTACACGGTCAACACCATCGACGAGCACCTGGACATGCTCATGGTGTGCCACCACCTGGACGCCACCATCGCCGAGGACCTGGCCTTCGCCGAAAGCCGCATCCGGCGCGAGACCATCGCCGCGGAGGACATCCTGCACGACCTCGGCGCCATCAGCATCATGTCCAGCGACAGCCAGGCCATGGGACGGGTGGGCGAAGTGATCCTGCGGACCTGGCAGACGGCGCACAAGATGAAGGCCCAGCGCGGCTGGCTGGCGCCGCCCGCGGGCGCCGGGCTGGATGCGGCGTGCGACAACTCGCGCAACGACAATTTCCGCGCCCGGCGCTATGTCGCCAAGTACACCATCAACCCGGCGCTGGCGCATGGCATTGCGCACGAAGTGGGTTCGGTGCAACCCGGCAAGTGGGCCGACCTGGTGCTGTGGCGTCCGGGATTTTTCGGCATCAAGCCCAGCGTGGTGCTCAAGGGCGGCTTCATCGCCGCCGCGCTGATGGGCGACGCCAATGCCTCGATCCCCACGCCGCAGCCCGTGCACGCACGCCCGATGTTCGGCGCCTTCGGCGGCGCGCTGGCCTCGACCTCGCTGAGCTTCGTGTCGCAGGCCGCGCTGGGCGCGGGCATCGGTGCCAGGCTGGGCCTGCACAAGACCCTGAGCGCGGTTCGGGGCTGCCGCACCGTGCGCAAGCAGGACATGGTGCACAACGCCTACACACCGGCCATGCAGGTCGACGCCCAGACCTACGAGGTACGCGCCGACGGGGTGCTGCTGCGCTGCGAGCCGGCGGCGGCGCTGCCCATGGCCCAGCTCTATTTCCTGTTCTGAAGGCCATGCAAGACACGAGGCTGCAGGTCGACAAGCGCATCCCCGGAGGGCGCGGCCTGGCGCGCTGCCTGCTGGAGCGCGCCCCGCTGCTGTGCCTGGACTGGGACACGCGCTCGCGCAGCCGTTTCGGCGCGCGCGACAGCCTGGGCCGCGAGCTGGCGGTGTTCCTGCCGCGCGGCAGCGTGCTGCGCGACGGGGACGCGCTGGTCGCGGCCGACGGCTCGCTGCTGCGCGTGCAGGCCGCCGCGCAACCGGTGCTGCAGGTGCGCGCTCCCGATGCCCTGCTGCTGCTGCGCGCCGCCTACCACCTGGGCAATCGCCACGTGCCCCTGCAGCTGGCGACCGGCCTGCTGCAACTCGAACCCGACCCGGTGCTGGCCGACATGCTGGGGCGCATGGGCCTGCACACACGCGAGGCCATGGCGGCCTTCGAGCCGGAGGCCGGCGCCTACGACGGCACCCCCGGTCACGGTCACGGTCACGGTCACGGTCACGGTCACGGTCACGGTCACGGTCACGGTCACGGTCACGGTCACGGTCACGAGCACGGTCACGAGCACGAGCACGAGCACGAGCACGAGCACGAGCATGAGCACGAGCACGAGCACGAGCACGAGCACGAGCACGAGCATGAGCACGAGCACGAGCACGAGCACGAGCACGAGCACGAGCACGAACACGGCCACGAACACGGCCACGGGCAAGGATCGGGGCG
>DAIDHU010000597.1 GCA_027451915.1 Thiomonas sp.
TTTGCCGCGAGATGGCCCAGGAAATCCGGGATTCAGGGCTGGCGCATTTCCAGATCCTCCTGCAAGGCCTCGGCGCCGGCACGCGCGCAGGCCTCGTCGGTCGCCCCCGAAGGCGCGCCGCTGACGCCGATGGCGCCGTACAGGGTCCCGGCCGCGTGGATCGGCACCCCGCCGGCATCGAACAACACCCCCGGCACATGGGCCAGGCCCGTGCCGCCGCGGGCCTGCAGGGCCGAGGTGGGGCTGTCGAAGGAGGCCGCGGTGTAGGCCTTGCGCCGGCTCACGCGCAGCGTGAGCTCCGGGGCCAGCACGTCGCGCAGCATCACCTGCGGCAGGCCGTCGCGGTCGACCACCGTGACGGCCACCTGCAGGCCCTCGGCACGGCACCTGGCCAGGGCCGCCTGCGCCGCCTTCAGCGCGGCGTCCAGGCTCAGGCGCTGTACGCCCAGCGCCAGGGGCTGAGGCTGCGCGCCCCGCGCGGGCAGCGACAGCGCGCAGGCCAGCAGGCAGGCGCAGCCCAGCGCGCGGCCCGCGGCACCGGCCTTCAGGCCTGGTTTCAGCGCTCGCTCCACAGCCTGCCTCCGGTGGCCCAGTGCCCGCGCGAGACCTCGTTGAGGATGATGTCCACGGCTTCGGGGGAGCACTTGAGGGTATCGACCACGGCCTGGGTGATCGCCTCGACCAGCTGCTTTTTCACCTCGGGGCTGCGCCCCTCGAACATATCGACCCGGATGGCGGGCATGGTCTGGCTCCTGGATGCATGGATGGTTCGGCATGGACCATTATCCACGCGGCGGGGACGAAAAAAAACCGCCACTGCGGGCGGTTCCTGGCGCCTGTGGCGGCGGCGGAGCTCAAGGCCGAGGGTCGCGCGCCTTGTCCGGCTCGTACAGCGGGCTTTTCAGGCTGGACACGTAGGCGGCGATGTCGTGCAGTTGCTGCGCGTCGAAGCGCGCCACCATGCCGGCCATGATCGGGTTGTCGCGCCCGTACAGCGGGGTCTGATGCTTGGCCTGGTACTGCTGCATGGCGTGAAACAGATAGGACTCGGGCTGGCCCGCGATGATCGGGTAGGTCGGCGCCACCGGCTTGTCCAGGCCGGCGCCATGGCAGGCGATGCAGCCGCCCTGGTTCACCAGGTCCTCGCCCTTCTTCAGGTCGGCGGCGTGCGCGGTGCCCAGCGCGGCCAGCGCCGCGGCCACGCCCAGCAGGGACATTCGAGCGAACATGTGGTTCATCGGGGTTTCCTCAATGGGTGCCGCCAGCCTTGGGCTGGGAGTAATAGGCCGCGATGTCGGCGATTTCCTGGTCGGTCAGCGAACTGGCGATGGCGCGCATGGTCTGGTTGCGGCGCTGTCCGCCGCGGTATTCCTGCAGGGCCTGCGCGATGTAGCCGGCGCTCTGGCCGTTGAGCATCGGCACTTCGTAGACCTCGGGGAACGCAACGCGGTAGCCGGTGGAGTTGTGGCAACCCTCACACATGAACACGTCCTGCTTGCCGGCAGCCGCGCTGCCCTGGATGGTCTGGGCTTGGGCACCGGCAGCAAGCAGGAGCGTGACGGCAAAGATCAGCTGTTTCATCGCGGGCTTGACTCGGTAATGGATGGACGATGGCGGCTGACCCGCGGCAGGCGCCGGGCAACCGAATCCTGGAGATTATAGGGAGCCGCTCCGGAGGGTGGCTCCCGGGAATCATCTCGCAACAGGGGATCGCATCGCATTTTGACGCCACGCAGCCGGGCAGGCTTTCGGGCGGGCGGGGCAAAGCTGCAAGAATGCGCCATGCGCGAGCTCCGGGCGGTTCCGGGGCCGGCGCCCTTCCTCACGGAGCCCGAATGCATTCCCATCTCTACCTGCTGGCCATGGCGGCGCTGCAGGGCGTGACCGAACTGTTCCCCATTTCCAGCCTGGGCCACAGCATCCTGGTGCCCGCCCTGGCGCACTGGCCCATCGATCGCGAGGCCGAATGGTTCCTGCCCTTCGTCGTCGTGCTGCACCTGGGCACGGCGTTGGCGCTGCTGCTGTATTTCCATCGGGACTGGACCCGCCTGATCGGCGGCTGGCTTCGCGCGCGCGGCGGCACCGGCAACGAGCAGGCGCGCACCTTGTGGCTGCTGGTCGTGGGCACCATTCCGGCGGGCATCCTCGGGCTGCTGCTGGCGCACCGCATCCGCGACCTGTTCGGAGGTTTCGCCTTCGCGGCGGTGGCGCTGATGCTCAACGGCGTGCTGCTCATCGCCGGCGACCGCCTGAAGAACCGCAGCGCCAGCGGCAGCCTGGCGCGCCTGAGCTTCGGGCGCGCGCTGTTCATCGGCGCGGCGCAGGCGCTGGCGCTGATTCCCGGTTTCTCGCGTTCCGGGGCGACCCTGGTGGCAGGGCTGGGCGCGGGCCTGGAATACGAGGCCGCCGCACGCATGTCCTTCCTGCTGGCCACGCCGATCATCGCCGCCGCCGGCGTGCTGGAGGTTCCCAAGCTGCTGCACGCACAGATGCCTGCCGGCATGCTCGGCGTGGTGCTGCTCGCCGGGCTGCTGTCGGGGGTGTGCGCCTGGCTGTCGACGTGGTTCCTGATGCGCTGGTTCCGCGGCCACGAGATCCGCGCGCTGCGTCCGTTCGGGGTCTACTGCATCGCCTTCGGCGCGCTGGCGCTGTTGTTGCCGCACTGATTCACACCTTCTGAGCCCGGCCGTCGTTCCCGGGCCTTCGTTCCCGGGATTTCATTCGCGGCAGACGCCAAGGATGCCCTGGACGATGGCCTGGCGGACGGGGTCCTGGTCGATGGCGCGCAACAGCGTCATGTCGAGCTTGATG
>DAIDHU010000598.1 GCA_027451915.1 Thiomonas sp.
CCCAGGGAGGCGTTCTTGCCTCCCACGATCTCGACATCCTGCATGCGCAGGTTCTCGAAAGGAATCACCCACGCTTGCGCGTGATCCTGGACAGGTTGGGACATGGAATACCCTCAATAGAATGAACAAGAATCCGTGCGCCTGCAGCGAGGAATTGCGTGGGACCGCCGGTCATGTTGTTCGAGTTCTCCGGCACGGGCCCGGCGCGCGCATATTCCGCGGCAGGCATGATGGTGGGGATTCTACTGGCCCGACTTCGCAGTTCCTCATGCCCAATCGATCCGTCTTCTTTGTCTCCGATGGCACCGGCATCACCGCCGAGACCTTCGGCAACTCCATCCTGGCGCAGTTCGACCTGCAGCCCCACCGCATCCGCCTGCCCTTCGTGGACAGCGTGGACAAGGCCCTGCAGGCGGTGGCCCGCATCGACCAGGTCGCCAGCGTGGAGGGACATCCCCCGGTGGTGTTCACCACCCTGGTGGAACCCGAGGTGCTGGAGGTGATCCGGCGCTGCCGCGGCCTGGTCCTGGACATGGTCACCACCTTCATCGAGCCCCTGGAGGTGGCCTTCGGGATCAAGTCCAACCACCGTATCGGCCAGTTCTCGGATATCGCGAAAAGCGAGCGCTATCACAACCGCATCGACGCGATCAATTTCGCGCTGATGCACGACGACGGCCAGTCCTCGCGCAACCTGGCGCTGGCCGACGTGATCCTGGTGGGCGTGTCGCGCAGCGGCAAGACTCCCACCTCGCTGTACCTGGCCATGCAGCATGGGGTGCGCGCGGCCAACTACCCGCTGATCCCGGAAGACTTCGAGCGCATGACCCTGCCGCAGGATCTGCTGCCCCATCGCGCCAAGCTCTTCGGCCTGAGCATCGCGCCCGAGCGCCTGAGCGAGATCCGCAACGAGCGCAAGCCCGGCAGCCGCTATGCCGCGCTGGAGAATTGCACCGAGGAAGTGGCCGAGGCCGAACGCCTGATGCGCCGGGAGGGAATCCGCTGGTTGTCGTCCACCAACAAGTCGATCGAGGAAATCGCCACGACCATCCTGCAACAGATTCGGCCTGATCGCCTGGAATACTGAGATACTTCGCCACAAACCGTCTCTTGCCCGCGGCAGGTGCCCCCGATGAGTGTCGAAACCCGCCAGTCCCCCGAAAAGAACGAATACCTGCTGGGCTATGCCTCCACGCAGCAGCAGCGCGACCAGCGCGAATCCATGCTGCCGGTGGATCCGACGCGCTACTCACAGCCCTACGCCATCGTGCTGGTGGACGCCTCGGCCGACGCATCCTCGTCCATGCAGGCCAGCTCGCGCCTGCGCCTGCTGCCCCTGGCCGTGCGCTGGCCGGGACGCACCATGGTCGAGAAGGGCACCAGCTCGCGCCTGCGCCGACTGAGCCGCGAACGCCTGCGCGGGGCGGTGGTCGCGGCCCCGGAAGTGGACTCCCTGGAATACCGGCTGTACCCGCCGCTGGCCATCAATGCGGACTATCTGATCCATCTGGGAACGCGGCGCGAGTTCGTCGACATGGCGCCGCCGCTGCAGCAGTTGCTGGCGCGCCACTCCGACGAGATCCGTGAGTTGCGCCGCCAGCGCGGCCTGGACGACCAGCTCCCGCTGCAACTGGTCGATACCGGCACGCTGCTGGCCGGCACGGCCCTGCATGCGCGCATGCTGCTGCGCATGCTGGAGGCGGGCATCGCGCCGGCCGAGGCCGCGCGGCGGGCGCAGGCGCTGCGCGACACCACCCACACCTGGCTGGTGCCCCAGCATCCCGGCGACACCCTGGAATCCCTGCGGCGCCTGCAGCAGCCGACCCTGCTGCCCTGGGAGCAGGCCTGTTCGAGCCCGCTGGGTCAGCTCTGGCGCCGGCACCCGGTGCTGGAGGCCGACGCCAGCGGCCTGTTCTGCGGGCACCGGCTGAAGACCTGGCGTGCCGCCGTGGGGCATGTGCTCGCGCAGGCTTGCGAGATGATGCGCGCGCAGTCGGGGCCCGGCGCCTGGCTGCAGATCAGCCTGGACGGGGGATTGCGCGAGATGCAGGCCTGGCCCGAGTTCGAGGCCTTGCGCGCACAGGCCCTGTCCACCCGCACCTCCCTGCACCTGACCCACATGAGCCCGGCCGGCCGCATCTGGGCCTCGGCCGGCTCGCTCAGCATGGCCCTGTACCAGCCGCCGGGCTCCTGAGCCCGCCCGGCGCCGGGCTCAGGCCCGGCCGGCCGCGATGCGCTGGCGCAGGCCCTCGTACAGGCACACGGCCGCCGCGGCGGCGACGTTGAGCGACTCCACGTCGCCGCGCTGGGGTATGCGCACCCCCGCGTCGCAGCGCGCCAGCACGGCCGCATCCACCCCGGCGCCCTCGTTGCCGAACACCCAGCTCAGGTCCGCGCGCAGGTCCAGCTGGTACAGATCGCGGCCGCCCTGCCCGGAGGTGGCGTACAGGGGGCGCGGCAAGCCGGGCTCGATGTCCTCCCAGCGGGCATCCTCGACCAGCGCCAGCGCGAAATGCGCGCCCATGCCGGCGCGAAGCACCTTGGGGGTCCACACCCCCGCGCAGCCGCGCAGGCAGTACACGGTGGCCGCGCCGGCGGCCGCGGCGGTGCGCAGCAGCGTGCCGACATTGCCGGCATCCTGCACGCGGTCCAGCACCACGGTCACGCCGCGGCGCGGCGCCGCCGGCGGCGGGCGGCGCATCAGCAACCCGACTTGCGGCCCATGCCCCACGGCGGACAAGTCGCGCCACAGCGCGGAATCGAGCAGTACCACGCGGGAATCCCCCACGCGATGCGCCAGCGCGGCGATCTCCGGGTGGGCGAGTCCGGCCTCGGTGCAGACCAGCGCCGTCGGCTCCAGCCCGGCATCCAGCGCGGCCCGCGCCAGGTGGATGCCCTCCAGCCAGACCTGCTCCAGCCTGCGAACCGCGGCGGCCTCGTGCGCCAGCGCGCGCAAGGTCTTGAACAGCGCGTTGTCGGGCGAGCTCAGGTGTTTCATGGGCATTGCACGGCCCGGGCCGCGGCACCCGCGGTCTCGCGCAGGCGCCGCAGCGGCGCGAAGCTGTGGCGATGCTCGGCGCAGGGGCCGAGCTCGCGCAGGGCCTGCAGGTGCTGCGCGGTGCCGTAGCCGAAATGCCGCCCGAAGCCGTAGCCCGGGTACAGCCGATCCAGCTCGGCCATGCGCGCATCGCGCCATACCTTGGCGACGATGGAGGCGGCGCTGATCACGGGCTGCGTGGCGTCGCCCCCCACCACCGCGCGCGCCGGAACCTCCAGGCTCGGCGCGCGGTTGCCGTCCACCAGCACCAGCGCGGGCCGAAGCCGCAGCCCCGCCACCGCGCGCTGCATGGACAACAAGGTCGCCTGCAGGATATTGAGCCGGTCGATCTCCTCGGCCGAGGCGATGCCGATCGCCAGGTCCAGGCAGGCGCCCCGGATGGCCCTGTCCAGTGCCTCGCGGCGCCTGGGCGACAAGGTCTTGGAGTCGGCCAGGCCCGGCGGCACGCGGGCGGGGTCCAGGATCAAGGCGCAACTGACCACCGGGCCGGCCCAGGTGCCTCGCCCCACCCCGTCGCAGCCCGCGACCAGGCCGGGAGCGCATTCGCCGCGGCTCATCGCCCGCCGCTCCCCGCGTGGTCCACCGCCTCGGCGATGGCCTGCGCGGCCAGCGAGGCCGTGGGACGCAGCAGCGCCTCGTGCAAGGCCGCGAATCGCTCGCGCAGGGCCTCGCGCCGGGGCGCGTCGTCGAGCAGCGCGAGGGCATGTCGCGCCAGCGCCGCGCCCTCGCAGTCATGTTGCAGCAACTCGTCCACCAGGCTCTCGCCGGCCAGGATGTTGGGCAGGCCCACCCACGGCAGGTAGCCGCGGTCCTTCATGAGGCGCCACGACAGCCAGGGCAGGCGATAACCGATGACCATGGGGCGGCCGAACAAGGCGCATTCCAGGGTCGCGGTGCCGCTGGCCACCAGCGCGAGGTCGCAGGCCTCGAGCACCGCGTGCGAGTCCCCCACCACCCACTGCAACTGCAATCGCGGCCAGGCCTCGGCCTGCCGGCGCAGGGACGGCAGCAGCCCGGCGTGGGCCACGGCCACGAGCACTCTCAGGCCGCGCTCGCTCTGCATGCGCGCGGCCGCGTCGAGAAAGGACGGGGCGATGTGCCGCACCTCGCCCGCGCGGCTTCCAGGCAGCAGCGCGAGCACCCCCGCGGCGCCATCGCGCTGGTCCAGGCCCAGGCGGCGCCGGGCGGCCGCCGCGTCGGTACGGCGGGGAATGACCTCGGCCAGGGGGTGCCCGATGTAGGTGGCGCGCACGCGCGTTCCCTCGTACAGCGCGGGCTCGAAGGGAAACACGCACAGCAGATGGTCGACGGCCGCCTCGATGCGATGGATGCGCTCGCGCCTCCAGGCCCAGATCGAGGGACTGACGAAATGCACGGTCGCGATGCCCCGCGCCCGCAGGCGGGCTTCCAGCGCGAGGTTGAAATCCGGCGCGTCCACGCCGACGAACACCCCCGGCGGCTGCTCCAGCAGGCGCCGGCGAAGGCGCGCTCGCATGCGCAGCAGTTCCGGCAGGCGCGGCAGCACGGCGGCGAAGCCATTGACGGCCAGGCGCTCGCTGTTCCACCAGGCCTCGAAGCCGGCCGCGCGCATGCGCTCGCCGCCGATCCCGGCGCAGCGCAGACCCGGATGGCTGCGGCGCAGCTCGGCCACGACGTGCGAGGCGAGCAGGTCTCCCGACGGTTCGCCGGCGACCATCGCGACCAGCTCCCGGTTCATGCGGCCACCGGCTTCAGGGGCGCACGATGCCGCGGCGACTGGCGGCCAGGAAGTCGAGCAGCAGCCCGAGATCGGCGGCGGATTCCCCGGGCTGCGCCCGGGCCTCGGCCCCGAGTTGCTCCACGGCCTGCTCCAGCGCCAGACCCTGCCGGTACAGGACCCGGTAGGCCCGGCGCAGCGCGGCGATGCGCTCCGGGCCGAAGCCGCGGCGGCGCAGGCCTTCGGCGTTGATGCCGTGGGGCACCGCGGGGGTGCCGCCCAGCAGCATGTAGGGCGGCACGTCCTGGGTCAGCACCGAGTGGATGCCGGCCATCACATGGGCTCCCACATGCACGAATTGATGCACGCCGGCGAAACCGCCCAGCGTGACCCAGTCGCCCACGTGGACATGACCGGCCAGCTGGGTGCAGTTGGCGAAGGTGACATGGCTGCCCACCTGGCAGTCATGGGCCACGTGCACGTAGGCCATGATCCAGTTGTCGTCGCCGATGCGCGTGACCCCCGCGTCCTGGGCCGTGCCCAGGTTGAGGGTGCAGCATTCGCGGATGGTGTTGCGCGAACCGATGTGCAGCTCGGTGGGTTCGCCCCCGTATTTCTTGTCCTGCGGGACTGCGCCCACCGAACAGTAGGGGTGGATGACATTGTCCCGTCCGATGCGGGTGCGCCCCTGCACGCTCACGTGCGACAGCAGGCGCGTGCCCGCGTCGATGCACACCTGGGCACCGACGGTGCAGTACGGACCGATTTCCACGCCGTCGGCCAGCTCGGCGCCGCGCTCGACCAGCGCGGTGGGGTGAATCAGGCTCAACGCTGGGCTCCCGGCGCGCGCTTCAGTCGATCACCCGCTCGGTGCACATGAGCTCGGCCTCGGCGGCCATCTCCTCGCCCACCCGCGCCACGGCCTGGAATTTGTAGATGTTGCGCATGTGCCGGGTCAGGCGCACGTCCAGCATCAGCTGGTCGCCTGGCTCCACCGGGCGCTTGAAGCGGGCGCCGTCGACGCCCACGAGGTAGTACACCGAGTCGTCCTCGGCCTGCACGTCCAGCGTGCCGAAGGCCAGGATGCCGGCGGCCTGGGCCAGCGCTTCCAGGATCAGCACCCCCGGCATGATGGGCTTCTGCGGGAAATGCCCGGTGAAGTACGGTTCGTTGAACGACAC
>DAIDHU010000599.1 GCA_027451915.1 Thiomonas sp.
TACTGCGGCCGATGAGATCGGAATTTTCCCCTGACAAGGTCCTGCGCCTGGCGCGCGAAACCCTGCAGATCGAGGCCGCCGCCGTGCAGGCTCTGGCCGAGCGCGTGGAACGCGAGCCCCTGGCCTCGGCTTTCGCGAAGGCCGTGCGAACCTTGCTGGACTGCAAGGGGCGCGTGGTCGTCTCCGGCATGGGCAAGAGCGGCCATGTTGCGCGCAAGCTGGCTGCCACGCTCGCTTCCACCGGAACGCCCGCGTATTTCGTGCACCCGGCCGAGGCCAGCCACGGAGACCTGGGCATGGTCACCGAGCAGGATGTGTTCATCGCCATGTCCAACTCGGGAGAGGTGGAGGAACTCACGCGCATCGTGCCCCTGGTCAAGCGCATGGGCACGCAGCTGATTTCCATCACCGGCCGTGCCGATTCCACCCTGGCGCGCTATGCCGACATCCATCTCGATTGTGCCGTCGAGCGCGAGGCCTGCCCGCTGCGCCTGGCCCCTACCACCAGCACCACCGCGCAACTCGCGCTGGGCGACGCGCTGGCGGTGGCGGTGCTCGACGCGCGCGGTTTCGGCGCCGAGGATTTCGCCCGCACCCACCCCGGCGGCGCGCTGGGGCGACGCCTGCTGACCCATGTGGCCGACGTCATGCGCAGCGGCGAGCGCATCCCCCGGGTAGCCGAGACCGTGCCCTTTTCCGACGCGCTGCTGGAGATGACCCGCAAGGGCCTGGGCATGACCGCCGTGGTCGACGCCAGGCAGCGCCTGCGCGGGGTGATCACCGATGGCGACCTGCGCCGACTGGTCGAGCGCGGCGTGGACCTGCGCGGGCTCACCGCCGGGGAGGCCATGCACCCGAACCCGCGCACCATCGACGCGCAGGCGCTGGCGGTGGAGGCGGTGCAACGCATGGAGCGCCATCGCATCAGCCAGATGCTGGTGGTGGACGAGCATGACCAGGTGATCGGTGCGCTGCATATGCACGATCTGTTCGACGCCAAGGTGGTCTGAGTGGCGCGCGTGACCGAGTCCTCCATGTTCGACATCGCCCCCCGGGTCGCTTTCGACCCTGAACTCCTGCTTCGCGCCCAGCCCGTGCGGGTGCTGCTGCTCGATGTGGACGGCGTGCTCACGCCCGGCGACCTGCTGGTGGGCGCCGAGGGCGAGCAGCTCAAGCGTTTCAGCACCCTGGACGGCCATGGCCTGAAGCTGCTGGGCTCCTGCGGGGTTCGCGCCGTGGTGGTGTCCGGGCGCGACAGCCCGGCCCTGCGGGCGCGCCTGCGCGAGCTGGGGCTGCTCGAGCACTCGGTGCTCGGGCGCAGCCACTAGCTGCCGGGCGCCCAGGGGGTGCTGCGCGAGCTGGGCCTGGAGTGGGAGCAGGCGGCCGTGATCGGCGACGACTGGCCCGACCTGCCGCTGCTGGTGCGCGCGCGCCTGGCAGCCTGCCCGCCGCAGTCCCATGCCGAGGTGCTGGCGCGGGTGCATTACCGCACGCGCGCCGGCGCGGGCTCCGGTGCGGTGCGCGAGCTCTGCGACCTGCTGCTGTGTGCGCAGGGCGCCTATTTATTCGAGGA
>DAIDHU010000600.1 GCA_027451915.1 Thiomonas sp.
CTGCTCGGAGGCGTCCAGGCCCATCACGGCCTCGGTGATCTCGGTGTTGATGTGCTCGACCGCGCGCAGCACGCCCTTGCCGCCGAAGCGCTGGGGGTTGGCGTCGCGCAGCTCGACGGCCTCGCGCGTGCCGGTGGAGGCACCCGACGGCACCGCGGCGCGCCCGAGGAATCCGGTTTCCAGCACGACGTCGCATTCCACGGTGGGGTTGCCGCGGCTGTCGAGGATCTCGCGGGCGTTCAGGTCGACGATGGCACTCATGGGGGTTCCTGTGGAGTTTTCGGGGCGGGGCTCGCAGCGGCGTTCAGCGCAGCTGCTGTTCGAGGTAGTCGCGTCGCTTGACCACCGCGTCGATGGCGCAGAGGTCTTCAAGCAGGGCGCGCATGTGGCGCAGGGGCATGGCGTTGGGGCCGTCCGAGAGCGCCTGCTCCGGATCGGGGTGGGTCTCGGTGAACACGCCGGCCACGCCGGCGGCCACCGCCGCGCGCGCCAGCACCGGCACGAACTCGCGCTGGCCGCCGGAGCGCTCGCCCAGCCCGCCGGGCTGCTGCACCGAGTGGGTGGCGTCGAACACCACCGGGCATCCCGTGTCGCGCATCACGGCCAGGCCGCGCATGTCCGACACCAGGGTGTTGTAGCCGAAGCTCACGCCGCGCTCGCACACCATGATCTGCTGGTTGCCCACGGCGCGCGCCTTGTCCACCACGTTGCGCATGTCCCAGGGGGCGAGGAACTGCCCCTTCTTGATGTTCACCGGCTTGCCGCGGCGCGCCACGTTCTGGATGAAGTTGGTCTGGCGGCACAGGAAGGCCGGGGTCTGCAGCACGTCGACCACCGAGGCCACCTCGTCCAGCGGCGTGTCCTCGTGCACGTCGGTGAGCACCGGCACGCCGATCTGGCGCCGCACTTCGTCCAGGATCGCCAGTCCCTGCTCCAGGCCGGGGCCGCGAAAGGACTTCGACGACGAGCGGTTGGCCTTGTCGAAGGAGGACTTGTAGATGAAAGGCACGCCCAGCTCGGCGCACAGGGCCTTGAGCTCCCCGGCGGTGTCCAGCGCCAGCTGCCGGCTCTCGATCACGCAGGGTCCGGCGATGAGGAAAATGGGGCTGCGATTGCCGGCTTCGAATCCGCACAGTTGCATCGGGGGCTCCGGGGGCTGGGGATCAGGCCTCGGCCGTGCTGGGCTTCGCGGTGCGCGCCTGGTGCTGGGCCAGGGCGGCTCGCACGTAGGCGTCGAACAGCGGGTGCGCGTCGCGCGGCGTGGACTTGAACTCGGGGTGGAACTGAACGCCCATGAACCAGGGGTGCACGCTTTGCGGGAGCTCGACGATTTCCGTGAGGTGCTCGCGCGTGGTGTAGGCCGAGATCACCAGGCCCGCCTGTTGCAGCGTGTCCAGGTACTCCACGTTGGCCTCGTAGCGATGGCGGTGGCGCTCATTGACCACGTCGCCGTAGATCTGGTGGGCCAGGGTGCCGGGCTGCACCCGCGCCTCCTGGGCGCCCAGGCGCATGGTGCCGCCCAGGTCGGATTCGGCGTTGCGCTCGTGCACCACGCCGCTGCGGTCCTTCCATTCGCTGATGAGCGCGATCACCGGGTACGGCGTGCCCGGCTCGAACTCGGTGCTGTTGGCTCCATGCAGCCCCGCCTTGTTGCGCGCGTATTCGATGGTGGCCACCTGCATGCCCAGGCAGATGCCCAGGTAGGGGATGCGGTTCTCGCGCGCGTAACGTGCCGCCAGCACCTTGCCCTCGATGCCGCGCTTGCCGAAGCCGCCGGGCACCAGGATGGCGTCGAATCGGGCCAGCTGCGCGATGTTGTCCTCGGCCAGGGTCTCCGAGTCCAGGTAGGAGATGTCCACCCGCGAGGCGTTCTTCAGCGCGGCATGGCGCAGCGCTTCGTTGAGCGACTTGTAGGAATCCGACAGGTCGGTGTACTTGCCCACCATGGCGATGCGCAGGTGGTGTCGCGGGTGCGCCTCGGCCTGCACCAGCGCATCCCAGGCGGACAGGTCGGCGGGGCCGCCCACGAGCTTGAGCTTGTCGCAGATCAGCGCGTCCAGACCCTGCTCGTGCAGCATGCGGGGGATCTTGTAGATGCTGTCCGCGTCCCACACCGAGATCACGGCTTCCTGGGGCAGGTTGGCGAACAGGGAGATCTTCTCGCGCTCGTCGTCGGGGATCGGGCGGTCGGCCCGGCACAGCAGCGCGTCGGCGGTGATCCCGATCTCGCGCAGCTTCTGCACGCTGTGCTGGGTGGGCTTG
>DAIDHU010000601.1 GCA_027451915.1 Thiomonas sp.
TGCGCTGGCGACCGGGCCCGGCGCGCTGGAGGCGGCGAGCGCCCCCTGCGGCAGCGGCGCGGAGGCCCGCGCTTGCGGCGCCTGCATCGGAGCGGAGGCCTGCCCTTGAGGCGCCTGCATCGACACCGACAGCGGGGAGCGAGGGGGAGCGGCGCAGCCGGCGGCCATCACGACCACCGCGGCCAGGGCCCAGAACCTCACTCCTCGCAAACGCTGCATCCCGTATTCCCCGTTGCGGGCCCTCCCGGGCCCGGGTTCATGTAGCTCAAAAATCGTTCTTCCATTGCCGCAGCATGGCGAAGGCGTCGACGCGGTCGGTCGCCTCGCGCCCGAAATGCTCCCGCAGCTGCGCCCGGATCGAAGCCTGGTCCGAACGCAGGAAGGGATTTACCTGACGCTCCCGCCCGATGCTACTGGGCAGCGTGGGCAACTGCTCGCTGCGGCGCCGCAGGCACCAGTGCTCATATTCCTCGATTTCCGGGTTGCCCGGCTCCACGCGCCGGGCGAATTGTAGATTGCTCACGGTGTACTCATGCGCGCAAAGCACCTGGGTGTCCGGCGGAAGTGATGCCAGGCGCTCCAGCGACTCCAGCATCTGCTGCGGTGTTCCCTCGAAAAGACGCCCGCATCCGGCGGAGAAAAGGGTGTCGCCGCACAGTACCAGACGCAAGGAGGCGCAGTGGTAGGCGACATGCCCCAGGGTGTGCCCCGGGACCTCCAGCACCTCGAATCGCAGGCCCAGGGCGTCCAGCTCGGCGACGTCGCCGCCCGCCACGCGGCGGCTGACGCCGCCGATGTCCTCGCCGGCCGGGCCCCACACGGGCACCGACCAGCGCTGCAGCAGCGCCGCGATGCCGCCGGTGTGATCGGGGTGGTGATGGGTGACTAGAATGCCCGCGAGTCGCAGGCCATCGCGGGCGCAGGCGGCCAGCACGGGGCCGGCGTCGCCCGGGTCCACCACCACGGCGCTGCGCGAGTCGTGGATCATCCAGATGTAGTTGTCCCGAAAGGCTTGCAGCGCGACGATATGCATGAGTCCCCCGAAGTGCGCCCGAGTATAAATCTCGACCGGTGGATGCAAAGCCCGGGCGGACATCCCGCGCTGCTATGGCAGCAGCAGCAGATGGACAGGCTGGTGGCGGATATTTTCGGATTCCATGCCCTGCAACTGGGCATGCGCGAGCTGGCCGCACTGCGGCACAATCGCATGCCCCATCGCTGGTTCGCGCGCGACGTGGCCGACGCACCCGAGCAGGCGCCCGGTGCCGCGGGGCCGGCCGCTCTGGTGTGCGAATTCACCGACCTGCCGCTGGCCGGGCAGAGCCTGGACCTGGTGGTGCTGCCGCACACGCTGGAGGTGGCCTCCGATCCCTACGCCTGCCTGCGCGAGGCCGACCGCGTGCTGGTGGCGGGCGGCCAGGTGGTGATCACCGGATTCAACGCCCTCAGCCTGTGGGGGGCGCGCCAGGCCCTGGCGCGCCTGGGCGGCGAGCCCTACCTGCCGCAGAGCGGGGAGCTCATCTCGCCGCGCCGGGTGCGCGACTGGCTGCGCCTGCTGAGTTTCGAGGTCACCGCCGGGGCCTACGGCTGCTGGCGCCCGCCGCTGCAGACCCAGCATTGGCTGGAGCGCTGGCGCTTCATGGACAAGGCGGGCGAGCGCTGGTGGCCGATGCTCGGCGGCGTGTATGTATTGGTGGCGACCAAGCGCGTGCGCTCCATGCGCCTGGTCGGCAAGGCCTGGCAGCCCGGCGCCGCGAAGGCGCACGTCGGGCGCCCGGTGGTCCATCGTCGTGCGACGCAGAGCCGTCGCGAAACCGGAGATCGTGCATGAGTCAAGTGGACGCCTATACCGACGGCGCCTGTCGAGGAAACCCCGGCCCCGGCGGCTGGGGCGTGGTGCTGCGCGCATCGGGGGTGCAAAAGGAAATGTTCGGCGGCGAGCCGTCCACCACCAACAACCGCATGGAAATGCTGGCGGCCATCACGGCCCTGGAAAGCCTCAAGCATCCCTGCGAGGTGCGCCTGTTCACCGATTCCCAGTACGTGCTCAAGGGCATGACCGAATGGCTGAGCGGCTGGAAGGCGCGCGGCTGGAAGACGGCCGACCGCAAGCCGGTGAAGAACGTGGACCTGTGGCAGCGCCTGGAGCAGGCCAGCGCCGCCCACCGCGTGCAATGGGTGTGGGTGCGCGGGCACGACGGCAACCCGGGCAATGAACTGGCCGACGAACTGGCCAACCGCGGGGTCGACAGCGTGCAGGGCCGCGGCGAGTTCGCCGCGGGGAGGCGCGCATGACCCGGCAGGTCATCCTCGACACCGAGACCACCGGGCTGAACCCCGGCGCGGGAGACCGCATCATCGAGGTCGCCGGCGTGGAACTGCTCAAGCGCAGGCCCAGCGGCCGGCAATTCCAGCGTTACGTGAATCCCCTGCGCTCCAGCCACCCGGACGCGCTGCGGGTGCACGGGCTGACCGATGAGTTCCTCTCCGGCATGCCCTTGTTCGAGCAGATCGTCGACGATCTGCTGGAGTTCGTGCGCGGAGCCGAGGTGGTGATCCACAACGCCGCCTTCGACGTGGCCTTCCTGGACGCCGAACTCGAGCGCCTCGGTCGGGGCCCCTTCGAATCCCATTGCGCAGGCATCACCGACTCCCTGGCCATCGCGCGCGAGCAGTTCCCCGGCAAGTTCAACAGCCTGGACGCCTTGTGCAAACGCTTCGGCGTGGACAATACACGGCGCACCCTGCACGGCGCCTTGCTGGACGCCGAAC
>DAIDHU010000602.1 GCA_027451915.1 Thiomonas sp.
GCCAGCGGGCGCGTGGAAGTGCGCCTCGCGCTGGGCGCGGCGCCGCGCTGGCTGCTGCCCGGCCTGGCCGTGCAGGCCCGCCTGCCGCTGCATGCCTGGAGCGGCTGGCTGGTGCCGCGCCAGGCCGTGCTGCGCAACGCCGACGGCCAGGCCTATGTGTTCCAGGACGATCACGGCCATGCGCGGCGGGTGACCGTGCAGGTGCAGGGCAACCAGGGCGAGCGCAGTGCCATCTCCGGCGCGCTGGCGCCGTCGCAGCCGCTGGTTGTGATGGGCAACTACGAACTGAAGGATGGCATGGCCCTGCACAGCAGCGCCGGCACGGCCGCGGGGCAAGGCCGATGAACGCATCGCTGTGGCTGCAGCGGCACCGCCGATCGGTGCTGTTCCTGGTGCTGCTGCTGGCGGCCGGCGGCATCCTGGCCGCCTTCAAGCTGCCGGTGGGACTGTTTCCCGACGTGAGCTTCCCGCGGGTCGTGGTCTCGGTGGATGCCGGCGTGCGCCCGACCCGCCAGATGGTGCTGCAAGTCACCCAGCCGCTGGAGGAGGCCATCCGCCGCGTGCCCGGTGTGGTCACGGTGCGCTCGGAAACCAGCCGCGGATCCTCGGACATCTACGTCACCTTCCACTGGGGCAGCAACATGGGCCTGGCTGCGGTGCAGGTCAACGAGGCCGCCAACCAGGTGCTGCCCATGCTGCCTCCCGGCACCACCATCCGCAGCAAGCGCATGGATCCCACGGTGGACCCGATCATCGCCTACAGCCTCACCTCCTCCACGCTGAGCCCGGTGCAGCTGTACGACCTCGCCCAGCTGGACCTGCGCCCCTTGCTGTCCGGGGTGGGAGGCGTCGGACGGGTGCAGGTGCAGGGCGGCCAGCAGGAGGAGTACCACGTGATCGTGGACCCGGCCCGGCTGCAGGCCCTGAACCTCAGCCTGGGCGACGTCGAGCGCACGCTGTCGGGGGGCAACGGGGTCGAGGCCCTGGGCCACCTGGAGGATCGCTACAAGCTGCTGCTGGCCCTGGCCGATTCGCGCCTGCACGACGCCCGCCAGATCGGCGAACTGGTGCTGCGCGCCACCCCCGCCGGCGTGGTGCGCCTGCGCGACGTGGCCACCGTGGTGCGCGGCACCCTGCCGCAATGGACCACCGTCACCGCCGACGGCAAGCCCGCGGTGCTGCTCAACATCTACCAGCAGCCCGGGGGCAACAGCGTGAAAATCGCGCGCGACGTGCGCCAGCTGCTGGCCTCCACCACGCTTCCCGCCGGGGTGCATCTGGCGAACTGGTACGACCAAAGCCAGCTGGTCATCGATTCGGCCCTCAGCGTGCGCGACGCAATTCTCATCGGCGTGGTGCTGGCGGGACTGGTTCTGCTTCTGTTCCTGCGCAGCCTGAAGATCACCCTGATCGCCATGGTCACCGTGCCCGCCGTGCTGGCCGCCACCGTGGTGCTGCTGTACGCCCTGGGCATGAGTTTCAACATCATGACCCTCGGCGGCATGGCCGCCGCGGTGGGCCTGGTCATCGACGACGCCATCGTGATGAGCGAGCACATCGTTCGGCGCCTGGGCGAGGGCGAGCCCGGCGCCCCGGGCAGGCCCGTTCGCCACGGCGGGGTGATGCGCGCGGCGATGGAGTATTTCCAGCCCCTGGCCGGGTCCAGCGCCTCCACGGTGGTGATTTTCATTCCCCTGGCCTTTCTCTCGGGCATCACCGGGGCCTTCTTCAAGGCGCTGGCGCTGACCATGGCGGCATCGCTGGTGATCTCCTTTTTCGTCTCCTGGCTGGCGGTCCCGCTGCTGGCCGACCGCCTGCTCAGCGCCAGGGACATCGAGCGCGAGCGCAGCCGCGAACACGGCCGAGTGCTCGGCGCCTTCCAGCGTGTGTACGCGAACGTGCTGCGGAGTCTGCTGCGCCGACCCTGGATGGCGCTGCTCGGTGTCGTTCCGCTGCTGGTGGTGGGCGGCGCAGCCTATTTCTCCGTGGGCAGCGGCTTCCTGCCGCGCATGGACGAGGGTGGCTTCGTGCTGGATTACCTCACGCCGCCCGGAACCTCGCTGGCCGAGACCGATCGACTGCTGGCGCAGATCGAGCACATCCTGCGCACCACACCGCAGGTGCAGACCTTCTCGCGCCGCACGGGTCTGCAGCTGGGAGGCGGCATCACGCACGCCAA
>DAIDHU010000603.1 GCA_027451915.1 Thiomonas sp.
CCCCGCGAGAGCGAGCTCGCGCCGGCGCCCGAGGCCGCCGACGCCGGCTCCAGCCCCTCTTCCTCCCCCGAAACCTGGGTCTTGAACGTACTGCACTCCGCCTGGCGGGCCACTGCCTACGCGCTGGCCGAGGCCCTGCGCGAACGCGGCCACCAGGTGCGGGTCGAGGAGCATGTCGAGGCGCAGAGCCCCACCGCCACCCGCCACCTGCTGTTCACCGGCACCGACACCCCCGACGCCGATGCCGCGCAACTCGCCGGGCAGGCCGATGCGCTGCGCCGCGCGCTGCTGGCCCTGGCCGCCCATGCCCCGACCCGCCAAGCCTGGGTCGTCACCCGCGGCGGCAGCCTGATCGACACCACGGATCCCGCCGACTCCTCCAGTTCCGCCTACACCCCCGCCTTCCCCTCCGCCGCCGCGCTCTGGGGCCTGGCGCGCGTGGCCGCCAACGAATGCCACCCCCTGCGCCTGCACCTGGTGGACCTGTGCGCCGACCCCGGCGACCCGCCCGCCCAGGCCGCGCTGCTGCTCGACGAGCTGCTGCACGGCGACGGCGAGGAGGAAGTGCGCCTGGCCCGGCGCGACGCCCAGCTGCTACGCCAGGTGCCGCGCGTGCGCGCCGCCGATTTGCACATGCCCGGGCAGCGGCCCGACGACACCGAGGCCTGGCGCCTGGACTTCCGCCTTCCCGGCCAGCTGCGCAACCTGCACTGGCAGCAGGCGCCACGGCGCGAACCCGGCCCCGGCGAAGTGGAAATCCGCGCCATGGCCGCCGGGCTGAACTTCCGCGACCTCATGTACGCCATGGGCCTGCTGGCCGACGAGGCCGTGGAGCAGGGCTTCGCCGGCGCCAGCCTGGGCCTGGAAGTGGCCGGGCGGGTGCTGCGCTGCGGCCCCGGCGTGCGCGAACTGCGCCCCGGCGACGAGGTGCTGGCCTTCGCCGGCGCCAGTTTCGCGAGCCACGTGGTGGTGCCCGAGCGCGCGGTGGCGCGCAAGCCCGCGCACTGGAGTTTCGCCGAGGCCGCCACCGTGCCCACGGTGTTTTTCACCGTCTGGTACGCCCTCAAGCACCTGGCCCGGCTGCAGCGCGGCGAACGCCTGCTGGTGCACGGCGCCGCCGGCGGCGTGGGCCTGGCCGCCATCCAGATCGCGCAGCTGCTCGGCGCCGAGGTCTACGCCAGCGCCGGCAGCGCCGCCAAGCGCGAGTTCGTGCGCCTGTGCGGCGCCCACCACGTGGTGGATTCGCGCAGCCTGGACTTCGACCGCGAGGTGCTGCGCCTGAGCGACGGCCAGGGCGTGGACGTGGTGCTCAACTCCCTGGCCGGCGAGGCCATCACCCGCAACCTCGCGGCCCTCAAGCCCTTCGGGCGTTTCATCGAACTGGGCAAGCGCGACTTCTACGAGAACACCGCCGTCGGCCTGCGCCCCTTCCGCAACAACCTGAGTTATTTCGGGGTGGACGCCGACCAGCTCATGCAACTGCGCCCCGAGCTGGCCCGCGACATCTTCGCGGAAGTCATGCAGGCCTTCGCCGACGGCTCCCTGCACCCCCTGCCCCACCGCGTGTTCCCCGCCGACCAGGCCGTGGAAGCCTTCCGCCACATGCAGCAGGCGCGCCAGATCGGCAAGGTGGTGCTGGCGCTGGACCGCCCGCC